>JBCCEO010000753.1:0-4169 GCA_039030255.1 Planctomycetota bacterium
GACCGACCTCTTCATAAATCACCAGTGAATCGAGAACGCCTGGAGCCTGACTGAGCGTTGATTCAATTTCACCAGGCTCAATGCGATAAGATCCAAGTTTGATTTGGTGATCGATTCGGCCTGAAAACTCGATGTTGCCACATGCCAAGAAACTTGCCAAGTCGCCGGTCTTGTACAGCCGGCGTTCCATTCCATCGATTTCGACTTCAATGAACGCCTTTTCCGTCAAGTCGGGTCGGTTGAGGTACCCCCGTGCAAGGGCAGGACCACCAATGAATAATTCACCCGTCTCACCTGCATCAAGCGGAGAGAGATTCGCGTCCAATACCAGGGTACTATAGCCTGGCAAGGCCTTGCCAATTGGCATATTTCCAGCGTCAAAATCCTGCTCAGGAAAGAACACCGTCGAAGTCACAGTGGCTTCCGTTGGGCCATATGCATTGCACCAAAGTACATCGTGCTGACAGATTTCTTGCCAGCGACGATAGTGGGCAACAGAAACTTTTTCTCCCGTTGCAATCACCAAACGCAAGGACTCCGGCACCATATCGCCATGAGCTTGCATCAAATCGACCCATTCGTGCCAATAAGCTGTCGCCAAGTGAATTGCAGTAACATCGTAGTCGCTTAATATTTGGGATAGCTCGTTGGCCGAATCCGCTCTCTGACTTGGCCTAACTACAACGCAACTGCCAATCAACAGCGGTGGAAATATCTCTTCGATCGCAATATCAAAGTTTAGCGTCGAAAATTGCAGAGTGCGATCAAAGCGCGTGAGTCTGTAGGCTTCAATGTCCGCCATGCAATACGTTGTCAAAGCGCGATGTTCTATCTGAACGCCTTTTGGATTCCCAGTAGAACCCGATGTATACATCACATAGGCCATATCTTCAGGCGCAGGATGCTCCCAATTAACTTCCTCCTGGCTCGGCTCAATTTCGGCGAATTCAATATTGCAACTGTCCAACCAAGTAACACTAATGCAAGAGGCGATTTCTTGTAGGCGAGCATTGCTATTCTTGTCATGAGTAACGATTTTCTCGATACCCGCATCCTCAATCATGAACTGAATACGATCGATCGGGTATTCGGTATCCAACGGCACAAAGGCCGCGCCAACGCGCATGATGCCCAACATCGCCGCAATCGCTTCGGGGCAACGATCCATGCACAATCCGACATGCTCACCTTTTGCGACGCCCATATTTCTTAATGCGACAGCAAATTGGTCGGCCAAGCGTTGCAAGGCTTCAAAGTTGAGCTTTCGATCCTCAAAGACAACGGCGGTTGCATCTCGGTTCTCAAGCACAACACGTTGCATCAGCTCTGTTACTGAGCACAGACCAAGCTCACTTTGCTTCGCACAGTCCATCTCAGACACTGGCGGCTCCTGGGCTACTGGCAATTGGACAATTGGACTCGTTGATCGCCGCAAAGCCTACCTGAGGATACTGAGCAAGGCTTTCGATTGCTTGCTGCAATACGTCCAGGCCTTCGTGCAAAATCTCCTCGTCGATCGTTAGGGCTGGCATCACTTTCAGCACTTCGTCCTGTGGGCCAGAGGCTTCCAGAAGCAGGCCATTTTCAAAGCAAGTATCAATGACTTTTCGAGCTTGAAAACCGCTTGCGAGCCGCAAACCTTGAATCATTCCTCGACCGCGCGTTTCCAGTATCAAATCAGGGCGAGTCGCGTGCATTCGATCCAATCGCTCAGAAACTACACTGGCAAGACGCTTGATTCGTTGTGCCAATTTCTCGTCCTGCCAATACTCAAGCAAGGCGGCAGCTGCAACGAATGCTAGGTTGTTCCCGCGAAAAGTCCCCGTGTGCTGTCCGGGTTTCCATTGATCGTATTCTGGCTTGACCAACACACATGACATGGGAAGGCCACCACCGATGGACTTAGAAAGGCAGATCATATCCGGCGAAATGTCAGCATGCTCAAAACTAAAGAAAGCACCCGTACGTCCGTTGCCAACCTGGATATCATCGACAATCAACAATATGCTACGCCTGCGGCAGATTTCCTGTACCTGATGAAGCCATTCTGGCGATGCTACATTCAGTCCGCCCTCTCCTTGAACTGTCTCAAGGATGATGGCCGCCGGAATCGGGAAACCACTACTGGAATCTTCAAGCATCTGCTCCAACAAGTCCGCTGAGTTCAATCCAGAGTGATAACCATCGAAAGGAAGATGCGATACGTTGTTCCTAGAGCCAAAGTACTCGGAGTGATAATAGGAGTTGCCCGTTAGCGCCAATGCCCCAAGCGAATGTCCGTGGTAGGCGTTGGTGAAGGCGATCACGTGCGAACGTTGCTTGACGAGTTTGGCGAGTTTTAGAGCCGCCTCGACAGCATTCGTTCCTGTTGGCCCAGTGAATTGGACGCGGTGATCCATGCCTCGAGGAGCAAGGATATTCTGCTCAAGACTCTCCAGGAAACTGATTTTTGCCGTAGTCGCGGTATCCAAAGAATGCTGGATCCCATCGGCCTGAATGTAACTTAGCAGCGCTTGCTTAACTCTCGGATTGTTGTGCCCGTAATTAAGCGTTCCGGCACCGCAAAAGAAATCGATAAACCGGTTACCACTGCTGTCCCAAAGTTCGGAGCCTTGGGCCTTTTCAAAAACAGTTGGAAACAAACGCACGTAGCCTCGCACGTTTGATTCGTTCTTCTCTACCGTCTCTAGCATTTATGAATTCCAGTCAATAGATCTGTTGCCAACAAGTCACGAAAACTATGGCTTGGATAATGACAAGGATATGTTGCGTTTAGGCAGTTTTCGAAAGACGAAGTTATCTACAACTTTTTTGATATCCCAAGTTTTTCGTTTTTCATAAGTCGTGAGGAAATTTCCGGATAGTTGGGCATTCGCGAATTTTCCTACCGCCGTTGTAAATCCAACAAACATGGTCACAATGAGCCATTAGTTTCCGCACATGAGAGGCACATAATGCTCAAAACTACGCTGTTGCATCCTGACATTCTGCGAGCCTGCGCGCGGGCCGGTCACCACTCCAAGATTTTGATCGCAGACGGAAATTACCCTTCCGCTTCAAAAATTGGCCCGAAAGCAGAGCTTGTTTCGTTGCAGCTAATGCCGGGAGTACCAACGGTCGCACAAGTCCTTCATGCAATCCTGAGCGAAGTACCCATTGACGTGTTCAACACGATGGGCATCGACGAAACAGACGAGTACGCTTCGCAGGAAGATCCACCAGTTTGGGAAGAGTATAGAAAGATTCTTCAGGACCATAATTCAGGCCGGAATCTCGAACCAATCAAGAAATGGGACTTCTACGAAGCCGTGGCCTCTGACGACCACGTTCTAACGATTCAGACCGCCGACCAGGCGCTTTGGGCAAATCTGCTCCTGAGCGTTGGCGTTCGAACCCCAGAATAACAACTACTTTTTCATAACACGGACGATATTTGAATATCTCGGCAGGAAATGGCATGGAACGACGTAAACTTGGCAACACCGAACTAGATCTTCCAATTCTTAGCTTCGGCGCAAGCTCGCTGGGCGCTGAGTTTAGAGGAGTGACGCTGGATGAAGTCTTCGCATCCATCCGCGTCGCCTTGGAATTGGGGCTGAACTTCATTGACACCTCGCCGTTTTACGGACGTGGCATGAGTGAAA
The DNA here is from genome assembly GCA_039030255.1 of Planctomycetota bacterium. Taxonomy (GTDB): domain Bacteria; phylum Planctomycetota; class Planctomycetia; order Pirellulales; family Pirellulaceae; genus Aureliella. The sequence goes on from JBCCEO010000753.1 coordinate 3,645, forward strand.
TCTTGCTGGGTGTCGCACTCAAAGATGTGCCGCGCGAAGATTACACCATGTGCACCAAACTCGGACGCTACGATGTTTGGCATTTTGACTTTTCGGCCAAACGTGTCGCAGAGAGCATTGACGTTTCCTTGCATCGACTTGGCTGCGGCCACTTAGACATCGTCCTCTGTCACGACATCGAGTTTGTTGACATCCAGCAGGTCATCGACGAAACCATTCCTGCCCTGCGAAAGGCCCAAAAAGCAGGTAAAGTCCGCTACGTTGGCATCAGTGGCTATCCGCAGAAGATTTTTCACAAGGTGTTGGAACAGACCGATATCGATTGCGTTCTTAGCTACAACCAATACACCTTGCAGAACACCCGCTTCTTAGATGAAACCATTCCTTTACTTCAGGAGCGTGGAGTGGGCATAATGAATGCGGGACCGTTCAGCGCCCGCTTACTAACCAACTCAGAACTTCCGCCCTGGTTCCGCGATCCGAAGGAAGTGCAGGATGTTGCCAAGCACGCCGCGGCCCATTGCA
>JBCCEO010000754.1:0-4158 GCA_039030255.1 Planctomycetota bacterium
AATGTTGCAAGCTTCCTCCTCGATGCATCGCTAGTAATAGGAGCAATCCAAGATACCAGCCGAAAGTTTTGGAGGAGCAAATAGGAAATATCAGAGTTCTGCATATCGATGCAGAATCATTGGAAGCAACGTACTGGAAATCTTTTTTACGAGCGTTTCCGTTACGCCAATCAATTGTCTCCCTAGATTTGCACCTCTATCTCAGGGTGGGCGCTGGGATGAACGATATGATCGCGATTGATTCCCGCCGCATACATACCCTGAAGAGATGCGACGCACATAGCGACAAAGTGGGCAACCAGACGTTGTTGGATATAGAGAATATTGCGATCCCCCATATCTCATAAAAATGAGTCGTGCGATGTCACTTCCGACGACTCGGAAAATCCAATTGTGGTAGTGGGAGCATTTCCTGACTCAGTAGTGGCCTTTCGCGGAGAGCTAATTCGCGCACTTGCCGATCAAGTTGCGTCTGTAACCGTTATGGCAGACGATTGCTGCGACAAAACGAAAGCGGAAATCGAGGGACTTGGCGTAAGTTTTCGGGCTTACCCAGTGGAAAGAAATGGAATGAATCCGTTAGCTGATTTGCGAACATTGAGAACCCTCAAGAGGATCTTCCGCGAACTCAATCCGACGCTCATACTTGCCTACACCATCAAACCAATCATTTGGGGAGGGATCGCATCTAGAGCTTTGCCAAGCTGCAAGTTCCATGCACTCATTACTGGCCTTGGCTACGCCTTTCATGGAAAGAGCTGGAAGAGGCGCCTGCTCAACAAAATGGTCAGCTCACTCTACAAATTCTCCCTAAGCCGCGCCGAAAGCGTGATCTTCCAAAACCATGAAATTTGCCAGGTTTTTGTAAAACGCGGGATAGTTCCCAAGAACAAGTGTCATGTAGTCGCGGGCTCTGGAGTCAATATCGAGCACTACCAATATCAGCCGTTGCCGCTTGGCAAGCCAACTTTCTTGCTCATAGCCAGGCTATTGGGCGACAAGGGACTTCGCGAATATGCCGCAGCCGCAAAACTGGTGAAAAAAGAGTTTCCCGATGCGCGCTTTCAGTTGCTGGGCCCTGCGGACCCTTCGCCCGACGGCATCTCACTCCAAGAGGTCAATTCCCTACACCAAGAAGGCGTTTTAGAATACCTGGGGGAAGCCTCTGATGTGCGGCCCTACTTGGAGCAATGTCATGTCTATGTGCTGCCGTCTTACCATGAAGGGATGCCTCGCACTGTTCTTGAAGCAATGGCGATCGGGCGACCAATTTTGACCACCAGTATCCCTGGCTGTAAAGAGACCGTCGAACAAGGCAAGAACGGCTGGTTAGTCCAACCCCGAAACGTCGAAGAACTCGCGGCTAAGCTGATATGGTTCCTTTCGAACCCCGAAAAGTGGCAGGACTACGGCAGCCACAGCCGGAAAATTGCAGAGGAGAAGTTTGACGTAGTCAAAGTGAATCAAGATATGATTCGCATCATAGGAATAGCTCCGAAAACGGAAATCCTGTCCTTTGCCTGACGCTTCATCCCGATTCGCTTGTCAACGAAGCAGGCGAATCGCTTTATCGAATTCGTCAAAACCCTCTCAGCTATCGTTTTTTATCGGTTCTTACTGACTTAATTCATTGAAACCAGCATTCCATGACCGCACGAGAAGAGGTAATTGTCATCATCGACCAGCTCATGTCGGAGCAAGGTCGTGGACGAGACTGTGAGATGACCGACTCGATTCTACTTAGAAAAGACCTGGGTTTTGATTCTCTCGAGCTCGCAATCCTGACAGTACGAATTGAAGCGAATTTTGGGGTAGATGTGTTCGCAGATGGAATTGTCAGCACTCTGGGTGAGCTTTTAGCACGCGTACCTTCTGCGCAAGATTCTTGAGTGAGTTAGAACATCACGAGTGAGGGTGAGGATTTCTCCGCGATTTTGACGGGCACTTTGGCCGCGTTGAATCGATCCACTGAGAAGCGAGATCGCAGAACGTAGAGTATTCGGCCGAATTCTTGCAGCTTTGCAAATGCGAGGGCTCTAAACCCTTTACCTTCGGCCTAGTACGGCTCGTATCAAAACTCGCCCGGTGATGTATCCAATGTTCGAAATGAATTGCGCGATAGAATATGATTCGGCGAATCTGAACATCAGATTCGCTCTGCGCGACTAGCTGCTTGCTTATGACCTTTAAAGAGTAGCACAGCAAAGACTATTGTTTAAACCATCCTAAACTTCCTAAGCCCAGAATAAGACAAGCAGGGCGCACTTCGCCACTAGGAATTACTCAGGGATTGAACGTAGACCGATACGACCCAAGTCTCCGCAAAAATCTTCGAGAAACTGATTAGCCAGAACGACCAGCCCGATAGGACCGAATTGTGAAATTCAGCATCTGCATCCCAAATTACAACTACGCACGCTACATTGGAGAAACGATCTCTAGTGCGCTTTCTCAGTCGGAAAGTGATCTCGAAGTCGTCGTTGCGGACAATCACAGCACCGATAATTCCGTGGACATCCTCAGCGAAATTGAGGATGAGAGATTTCGCTTCTCCATCAACAAAACCAATGTCGGGTTTTCTGGGAACCTCGGAAAAGTGGCCTCGATGGCCGAGGGCGACTATCGTCTGATGCTTTCTTCCGATGACCTACTTGATCCCGATTTTCTAAAGTCCATATCCAAACTCCAAAGTCTTGAGGTGGAGCCAGAAAAAGGCATTTACTCTTCGACAGAGCGCGTCATCGACTCCGATGGCAAGGAAAAGTTCGTTCGAAGAATTGATCCGAAATTTTGGTATAGCTCTGACATCGATAAAGACCTGAGCGATCAATGTGGATTCAACGTTTATAAGGTGGACGCTAAAGAAATGCTTAGAAGGTGTTTGACGCTACTAAGAACGCCATTTACGTTCGCGTCTACCTTGTACCATAAGAACGTATATGAAGCGGTTGAAGGTTACAGCCAGACGGCAATCTTCAACCCTGACAAAAAGTTCGCATGGGCCCTGCTTTCCCAAGCAAACTATGCCTACTTGATCGATTCGCCTCTTGTATCCTATCGAGTCCATGATGCTGCGCAGGCCGCCCAACAGCGCAAGAGCGGGGCACTAAAGCATATTACTGACGAGTACATTGCCACATTCGAGCTGCCGGACGACGTACTTTCGTCTGTGAATATGACGCGTGAGGACTTGCAACGAGCCTTCTTGACTCAAGATATTGTTCTCCGTGGATTAGCCCTAATCGCAGATGGAGATCGCTTCAACGCCAAGAGATATCTACGGTTTGGAATGGCAACGTTTCCACAATTATTCTCTAGCATCAAGTACTCTATGCATTTCAGGATATTACTTGGCCTCGGACCAATCGGCACTCTGCTCGCTAAGGTAGGAAAGAGAAAGCTTCAGAAAAACTGGGAAGATTCCGTATCTCAGTAAGCCTCCAAAAGACACGGTAAGTGGCGTGAACCTAAAGGTGCGTAAAACGCTGGATCATGAAGAGTTACTCAAAAATGCGAAATGAAATTGTACCTTTGACCTCGCTTCGTTTCTTTGCTGCATTTTTCGTGTATGCGTTTCATGTTCGTGCCTTCGTTTACCCTGAAATCGACGAGCTGACAGGATTCATCAGCTACGGTTATATATGGGTCGACTTTTTCTTTCTGCTGAGTGGATTTGTGCTAGCGTACAATTATTCACAGCGGCTGAGTTCCAAGTCTCTCTTAAAATTCTTCGTTGCACGCATCGCTCGCATCTATCCAGTACACATTGTGACGTTGCTGCTTTCGGTCCTTTTGTTTGTATTCGCATTCTTTTTGGGAATTAGCTACAAGAGCGAGTCTGCAGACCTAGCGACCATCCCGGCCCAATTGATGCTTGTGCACGCATGGGGCTTTTTTGATCACAAATCACTCAATGAACCATCCTGGTCAATCAGCGCGGAGTGGTTTGCCTATCTCTTTTTTCCAGTGGCCTTGTTTTCAATTAAGCACATCGGTAACAATTTTTTTTGTTTGCAATCGCGATAATAACCTACGTGGCATTTCGATTTTCCCTCGCGTTTTTTTCTGGGGAAGATCAACTTCATAGCTTGATGTATTTTGGTGTGCTGCGCATTGTCCCTACGTTTCTTATGGGAGTTATACTTTGGAAAGCAACCG
>JBCCEO010000755.1:0-4157 GCA_039030255.1 Planctomycetota bacterium
CAACGCGTTGGACTGAAAATCCCGTCGACTTTTCATCCAATCGCAGACCAAGCACTAGATGCCCTGCTTAAGGGAGTGACGACACAGGACGATAGCGAAACGCAAATGTCGCTTGCTCAGCAGGCGATCGATTGCACGCTGCAGGCGAGCGTGATTCTCTCGGAAGCCTTCAGCTTGCAAGCTCTTGAGGCTCGTCGAAACAACGAGGGCAGACTGGCCACTCTTCTCGGCGGCCGCCTCGCACCAGAAACGAATCTTGCAAAGCAAGGCGACGCGATCTGCACCGCATTCAACATGACCATGATTACGTCCGACTTCGCCTACGTTGCCTCTTCTGCAGGCGGCAAGGACTTCTCGAAATTCGATACTCAAGTCGACTGGGCTACTAACAAAGCGCAGAAGCTATGCATGGGCCCAATTGTTGACTTTCGCAAAGGCCGATTGCCGAGTTGGCTGACGCTGCTGGACGACAGTTTTGAGAGCATCCTGAACGCTTCTTGCCAGCATGTCCAAAACGTAGTCGAACGTTACAAAGGAAAAATACACCTTTGGAATTGTGCGACAGGCATCAACGTTCCAAACGGTATGGGATGGAATGACGAAGAGATCTTGCGGCTCGCCGTTTCAATCATCGAGACGGTCCGGCGTAGCGACGAACGCTCACCGGTGCTGCTCACCATCGACCAGCCTTGGAGCGAATACTTGCGCAGCGAGGCAAATGGTATATCCCCGATTCATTTTGCAGATGCATTGATTCGAGCCGACCTAGGTCTCAATGGCCTAGCATTGGAGCTTAACTTCGACCAGTGGCCGGGTGGAAGCTTTCCTCGTGACCCAATTGAAATAAGCCGTCTTATTGACCGTTGGGCCATGCTCGGCCTTCCATTGATGGTCATTTTGACGATGCCTACACAACGTTGCGAAGCGGACACATCGCGCGTTTCGAATTGGTCTGTTCCAGACGCATCAACAAAAAATATCGGATCGGACGACTCCATTGGCGGGATGCTTTCCCCAGAGTTAATTTTGCGTCTGTTACTTTGCAAACCCTCGATTCACGCCATTGTCTGGAATAACCTCGATGACTCGTCACCAAATAGCGCAACAGGATTGTGGGACACTGGAGGCCGCCCCAAGCCGCTGCTGTCCAGCATTGCCAAGATGCGAAAAACTTGCCTTCACTAGAGTCACGCTGATTGCTTCGTCGCCTTTTCCACGGCAGCTAGCCTCCGTTTCCACATTCAACGAGGACTTTGGGAGAGGGAAAGGAGCCTGATCGACGGGGAGGGAACCCTCAAATGAAGAACCGTCTCCGGGCCTGTTAGCCCGGCCTTTTCTCGGCGAGAACCTGCTGCCCAGGAAGGAGAGTAAATATAATTCGTTGAGCGTTTCGAGCTCCGAAGCTAAACACTCTCGTCAGCCTTCGCCCTGTACGCGAACCGCTACACTCTTTTCGCAAATACTCGTCTGAGCGACACGCCGAATATCTTCGGCGGAGACACTTCGGTAGCGGCTAAGAACGACGTCGATCGGCTCATAGTTTTGGCGAGCCAGCCAGGATTGCCCCAATGCAAAAAGTCGATTGCTGGGACGCTCGTCGGAAAGAATCAACCCTGCCTCGATCTTATTGCGTGACAGCTCAATTTCCTTCTCACTCACCCCACGTTCAGCAATATCTTGGATGACACGCTCCAGAATCGCTTCGTTTGCTTCGGCGTCTTCCGGAGCGCAGCATAGATATCCGGCGACACAACCGCAATCATCGAACATCTGCGGCCACAAACTGGCCGTTTCCGCCTTACCAGTGTCAATCAACTCCCAAAACAAACGACTGCCAGAATCGTCAGCTAGAATCGAACACAACATACGCAGTGCATAGCGGTCGGGATCATTGGCCTTCAAGCCCGGCCACAGACGTACCATATAACTTTGGTGAGCGAGGTCCCTCGTCAGTAGCTCCTCGCCGCTTTGGAACTCTGGAGCGGCTACACGTGATTGACTTGAACTCTTGGGCCAAGAAGCCGCCAGCGAAGAAACCTGCTCAATCAACCGTGGCACATCGACTTTCCCACAAGCTACGAAATAGAGATTATCCTGCGTGTAGCGCTGCGCATGATAGTCGCGCATTTGCTGCACGCTCAAATCCGCGACTGTTTCCACTGTGCCCAACACTCGTGTTGCAAGAGGATGCTCGCCGAAAAAAATCTCAGTAGCTCGCTCAAATGCGCCGTATGGAGGCTGGTCATCGTACATGGCGATTTCCTCCAGTACGACTTGCTTTTCCATTTCAAATTCTTCCTCGTCCAAGGTCGGCTGCATTAAGTCAGTCAACAAATCAACCGCGTGCTCCTGACACTCTGGTAACACAGAAGCATAGAAAACAGTCGAATCTTCGGACGTAAATGCGTTGGACTGCGCCCCTAAATGGTCGAGTTCGCGATTTACTTCCTCCGCCGAGCGTCGCCCCGTACCCTTGAAAACCATGTGTTCCAAGAAGTGGCTGACGCCGGCGATCTCCGGATGTTCGTCACGAGCCCCTGTCTTGACGAAACATCCAAAACTCGATGTGAATGCCTCAGGGTCGTTTAAGACGACAATCTCCGGTCCATCACTGGACTGGTGAGTAATCAAATCCATCAGGTAGCTCCAAGGGCTGAGAACCCACAGTCACAAGTGAATAATTCTTGGGCAGATTCTTCGAAAAATGTTCCAGCAAGGATTTGCAGCTAAGTGCGTCAACTTTTGCCAGCACTTCTTCTCGACTCGGCACGCGACCAAGATAAAACCAGTCACTAGCAATTTGACTACTGCGTGCAGCGGAAGATTCCTGTTCAAAAACCAGGGAGCTCTTAATTCGGTTTTTCAATCGTGCGAGCTCATCATCCTTTATGCCATCTTGTAAGGAATGAATCGTCTGCAAGAGAACTTCTAGCGTTTCTGCCGCTCGATTATTGGTAGTGCCCGCATAACAAAGTACGCTACCCTGCCGAGCCAACGAAAAACAGGTCGCAAATACGGAATAAACCAATCCGCGTTTTTCACGAACTTCAGAAAACAGTCGTGAACTCATGCCGTCACTCAAAACTCCAACGAGCGCCCTGGCTTGGTAATAATCAGGACTCTCGTAGGAATGGCAATCGTAGGCCAAGGCCAAGTGCGTCTGGCTGGACGAATAATCAACGTGTCGACTGCCGTAACAGGATTCCAAGGAAGGCAAGTCCGAGGATTCGGCACTTTGCCAATCGCCTAATGTATCCTCCACAAATTGGCAAATCTCATCCCAGTCAAACCTCCCAGCAATCGCCAAAATACTACCATTCGGTCGGTAGTTGGATTGGAAGAATTGTCTTACATTCTCGAGCTCGCAACATTCGATTCCGTCCTTTGTACCCTGAGAAATCCGGCCAAAGGGTAGGGGATATCGGAAACGTTTGAGTTCGCTAAAACAACGATGCGAAGGCTCATCATCCAACGCCCTAAGGTCTTGCAGGCACAGCAGTTTTGCGTCACCGATTTGCTCTGGAGGCAGCATTGGACGCTGCACAAGATCCGCGTAAAGCTCGAGCACCGGCTTCAACACAGCACTCGGCATTGCACAGCTAAAGGAACTGTGATTCGTCGTGACCGAGCTCGACCTTTCAGCTCCTAGTTCATCCAATCGTTCCCAGTATGCTCGACTGTCGAGATTCCCACAGCCACGTTGTGCCATTTCGCTCGTCAGCCCAGCCAACCCATCAAGGTTATCTGGCTCAAAACATGTCCCGGCTGGAAGCATGAAGGAAAACGCCGCAGAGCGTAACCAAGGCATCGGCTCGCCAAGCAGCACAAGCCCATTGCTCAGTTGACGATGAAGCAGCTGTTGTTCCATAACACTCGCAAAATGTCTTACTTGGATTTCTTATCAGAACTTGAACCCGAGGACTTCTTCGAGTCCGAAGACTTGGATTTACTGGACGAATCCGAGGCTTCTTTCGGCTTGTCCGCCGCCTTGGCCTTATTGTAGGAGTCGCTCCGGTAATCCGTTTGGTAAAACCCCGAACCCTTAAAGACGACGGCTGCTCCAGTGCCGAGCAAACGCCGCAATTTCAACTTGCCGCACTCAGGGCACTTTCTCTTCTTGGGATCATTAATGCCCTGGTAGATTTCTAAAGTGTGCC
>JBCCEO010000756.1:0-4157 GCA_039030255.1 Planctomycetota bacterium
ACGGCGCGCACGACCCGCTCGTCGAATACAAACAAGCCAAGCTATTTACGGATGAGGAAAAAGCCGAATTGATCCGCTTGTTAACTATTGAGCCAACAGATTATGACGGCAATGTCATGATTCATCCTTGGGGAAATTTCGGAGCGACTTTCAACCTTATCGGAGCTTTTCTCACTGACATTCATGTCTACGCCGACTACTTCGAGGCGTCGTTCCAAGATTTTGTCGAAGATGGAATTACGCACGTCGAAATTCGCACCGGTGCAACTCAATTATCCGATTTCACCGGGACACAACACGGCCTAGATCAATTTGTAAAAGAATTGATAAAGGTTCGCGATCGTATTCGTCATCGAGTACCCACGTTTTCAGTAAAACTAATTATTGCATCTGGACGCGTTCCCGAGGGATCCGAGAAAAAAGAAGACAGACTCGAGACAGTTTTGAACACCGCGCTTCAGCTACACGAGGCCTACCCGGATGTCGTGATTGGCTTTGATTGTGTTGGCAAGGAGCAGATGACCAACCAGACACGCAACGTGCTCAGTGTGTGGATGAAGATGAAAAAAGACTCTTCTCTTGGTGAGAAAAATAAATCAATCAACTTCTACTTCCACGACGGGGAAACCGATTGGGCGGATAACCAAGACGTGATCGACGCCGTCTTGTTGGGTACCAAAAGAATCGGGCATGCTTTCAATCTCGTCGCTTTTCCGCGGGCGGAGGATGAACTCAAGCGAAAGGGTATTGCGATTGAGGTTTGTCCGATCAGCAATCAAGTGCTTAGATACGTACAGGATTTGCGAATCCATCCGGCTTGTGGCTACATTCGTCGAGGGTTGCCTTGCGTACTTTCGCCAGACGACCCGCTAATTTTCGGCAATGCTGGGCTGTCTTATGATTTTTGGACTGCTTGGATGGCCTGGGACCTAAAGCTTCGCGACTTGAAGTTGCTGGCCTTAAATTCCATCGAGTTCTCTGCGATGACACAGCAGGAGAAAAACGCGACCCTGGACTACTTTGAACTGGAATGGGATGCATTTATCGCGGATGTCATTAGGACACACGACTTGTAGACCTGTCCAGCGCGGTTTTTCTGGCGGAATCACGGCACTTCCGCAAGTGGCTACTCTGCGGGTTATTCTTGTCCCTGTTTGGGGGAAATGCGGATGGCCGGACTTCGGTATAATCGACTGTGCTTTTTCTTGCCCGAGGAAAAACAGCGGCCCAAATCACATTTTGCGGAATTGGCCGCGAAGTAAATGCGTCAGGTTAGTACGACATTGAGCGGTTAGTTCGTCTGTTGGAAAGCTTGGTTTTAGCTGGCTTCATTCATCTATCAATATGGTGTTGGGTGGGCTGATTCGCTTGCATCCCACCAAACGCCTTCCTCACAGCTTCCACCGAATTTCCAGGTTCATGGATCGTCAGCAACGCGTCAAATCGATCGTCGCGCAGGTTCTTGGAATTCAGCCTGCGCTGCGCGCGGAGACCTTAAGAAACCTCTGCTTGGACAAAGAGCTGTTTACTGAAGTGCAATCTGTACTCAATCAGCATCTTCAGGATTCGGGCGAGGCACCAACGATGGATGCGCTTCACGTTCCGCCCGCAAGCGATGATCGGTTTCGTGAACCGGAGAATCCGACGGTCAACTTAGTTTCAAGCAGCGACAAAACATCGGTTTCGCCTCCAGGCGAATCCAAGGATGATTCGGTGTGCGACTTTTCGGCAGGCACCCTGGTGGAGCATCATGCCGATCCCGTCGAACGTTATGGTGCAAGCCAACTTGCTCCCGATACTGTCATTGGCAATTATTTGATTATCGAGAAGCTAGGGGAAGGCGGATTCGGCGAAGTTTACCGCGCTCGACAAACGGAACCAGTTCGTCGCGAAGTGGCGGTCAAGATTTTGAAAAAGGGCATGGATTCTCGCCAAGTTCTTGCTCGTTTTGAAGCAGAGCGTCAGACGCTGGCCGTGATGAACCATTCCAGCATCGCGAAGGTCTTCGATGCGGGCACCACCCTTGCTGGCCAATCGTATTTTGTGATGGAGCTCGTTAAGGGAATTCCAATCTCACGCTTTTGCGATGTCCATGAACTAAGCATTCAGAATCGAGTCAAGCTTTTCATCAAAGTTTGCGATGCCATCCAGCACGCGCATCAAAAGGGTGTGATTCATCGTGATATCAAGCCTTCCAATATCCTAGTCACGGGAGATAGAGAAACAGCTTCGCCAGTCGTCATTGACTTTGGGGTCTCCAAAGCGACTCAACAGGAAATGACTGATGAATCGGTGGCAACGCAGGTGCACCAGATAGTTGGTACGCCAACCTACATGAGCCCTGAGCAAGCAGAAATGTCCAGTTTGGACATCGATACGCGTGCCGACGTCTATTCGTTGGGCGTGGTATTGTACGAACTACTTTGCGGTGACTTACCACTCAAATGGGATCACCTGAAATTGGGAAACCCATTTGAGATTGTACGCATTATTCAGGAGCAAGTGCCTGAGCGACCATCCCAGGAGTTCTGCTCGGCCTCGCAGGAAGAGCAGGAGAAACGCGCCAAACGGCGAATGGAAACACCCCGCTCGCTACCCCGTGCCCTGAAAGACGAACTGGACTGGATTGCGATGAAATGCCTTGAAAAGGATCGCTCGAACCGGTACGCTTCGGTAAGTGGGCTAGCCGCAGACGCATCGCGATATCTCAAGAACGAACCGGTCCTGGCAAAACGCAGTACTCTTGGATATTCTCTGCAAAAGTTTGCTGCTAAGTACCGAGGCTTAGTTGCTGCTGGGATCGTAGCATTTGCGGTGATGGTATTGGCCTTAGTTGCCAGTTTCTACCTCATGGAGAAGTTTCGAAAAGATCGACGCGACCTCCTCCTGCTTTCGGATCTTAAGAAGCTTGACGAACTTCGATTCGAGTTTTCAGACTTGCTGACGACTCCCTTTACGGAGCGTCAGGACGCAATTTCGGACTGGGTGACACGCGCCGAAGATCCACTTTCACGCGACCGTCAACACAGAGCAACTTTGGCACGCTTGCAAGAAGTTGCACGATCAGCAGGAACGGAACAGGAGCTTCGCCTATGGCAACTCAATGATCAAACAAAGCTGGTAGGCAACCTGACGTTGTTTGGGGGTGATGCAGGATTAGTTGCAAAAGCCCGAAGTCTCCTGCAACGAACACCGTCCAAAGAACAACTACAAAGCGCCTGGGAATTTTGCCGAACGGATCTTGCGAAACAGCATGTAGACTGGAAGATCACGCCACAGGAAAGCCTCTTTCCCATTAAGAATTCCACGACGGAGCTTTGGGAATTCGTAGATCTAACTACAGGGATTTGCCCAGATCCTCAGGCAACAACTCCAGATAAATACTGTGGTATCCAGTATGTGTTGGTGCCGGGCGGAACCTTCTTGATGGGCAGCCCAGAAGATGAGCCAGGGCGGAACAAGTCGCGTGAATCACAGCATCAAGTCACGGTGACTCCCTTTTTGATCGCCAAGTATGAAACGACACAGGGTATTTGGCAGCGCAAGATGGGCACGAAGTTCGCCACTTTGTTCGAGGGAGAGATGCTTCCCACTCCAGCCTCGTGGTTTGACTGCAGGGAATTTGGTGGAAAGCTGAACGCAGATTTGCCAACCGAAGCCCAATGGGAATATGCATGCCGCGCCGGCACAACAACGCCCTATTCGAGCGCAAGTGGGATTGAGTCGATTGGATGGCACAAGGGAAATTCTGGCAGCGAACTCCATGCAGTGGGGTCGCTGAAACCGAACCCATTTGGACTCTACGACATGCACGGAAATTGCCACGAGTGGGTGTTGGATCGCTTTGAAGCCGATTTTTATCGGCGTCCCGAAGCGAGCGGTCTCAATCCGCTGAACCCAGCGCGGCTTCTAAGTCACAAAGAATGGCTTGCCCAGGAGCAACGCATCAATGCCATCCCAGATAGCAAAAAACAAGAGGAGGAATTTTCAAATTACTTCGTCACCAACCGAGGAGGCGTTTACAGTGGACCTGCCAGATTCTGTAGATCTGCTGACCGCTTCTTTGGCAAGCCTGTGGTCAATATGACAGGCATCAGCTTTCGGTTAGTTCGAAATGATGTTGTGGAAGTCAAGGAAATGTCCTCCCAGCAAACGGC
>JBCCEO010000757.1:0-4141 GCA_039030255.1 Planctomycetota bacterium
CGAATCCGGAAATGCCCGGCCTTCGGTTCGCAACAAATCGCACCGGCACAGAGGAGATTCTTGAATATTTCCAGGACATTGCTTTGGACTGGGAACTAGTGGACTTGAAAATTCACCACATCACGGCTCAGGATGATCGTGTTATTGCTTATGGCACAGGTCAGTGGAAGCACAATCACACTCGACGTTTGGTCACGACTGACAAAGTGGACATTTTTAGAATTGTCGACGGGAAGATTGTCGAGTTCACTGAGTTGTTCGATACGGCGGCTGTGGTCGCCGCAGCTACGGATTCATAACCGGGAGCAAACCGATCCCGCAAGCAAAAAACGATCCTTTTTCCGACAGCGTAAACTGGGGAACCCCAAAATTCAAGAAGCAATTGATAGAGTCCGGCTGGGCCGCTGTCCTAAGTGAGTTCGTTCCGCAAAAAGAAGGGCAACCTTCCAACGCAAATTGGGCTAGTAAGTGTCGAGTGCCAACAGAGAACACCTCCTTGCTCGAATCGATCAAAAGCCTAAAGCGTCTCGCTACCTTAGCCCGTCAGAGAATTACGGGCACAATCGTCTTCGTGCGTGATGACAACTGACGAGCGCATATGATTCACTGCCTCGGAGATGCCAAAAATGCTAAGACCTTGCCGCACGATTGGAATGCCGAAGCCTACGTTCATTTTTGGGGAAGTGCTCTTCCGATCCAAGTTAGACCCCAGGCAGTTCGTTTACCGATGCACAATCGAAGGTCTTGCATGAGACCCTTACGAATTTAGGCTACGATTCAATCTATGGAAGATCCAGGAGGGTCGATGGTAGGAAAAGGCGATTCGGCGTGTTGCATATATGTTGCGTGGATTGGCGCTGTTTAGGCTACTTTCCCGGCTTCTCCTTTTACTCCGACAGATGGACGATAGTTCAAATGAGGAAAACACATTCTATACGCGTTGGCGTTCATTGATCTTGGATTCTTCGTTGTAAGTCTGCCAACGACCAGGATTTACCTTGCCGGTGCTTCCATTACTCGACTCCAGTCGGGCCAATCCGTCAATGCTGGGCCTTTTATCAGAACCAATGACAGACGCCTGAAACGCCTGGTTGATGCGATCAATGCTCGCGGTGAAATTGCAGGTTTGAGTTTCGCAGGTCCAAGAGTTTCAGATGCTGGATTCGATCCTGTATCCAAGCTGAGGACAATCCATAATTTTTTTCATTGCAGATTCGCAAATCACTTACGCCGGACTTTCGCACTTTAAGCAACTCGACAACCTTCAGAAACTTTACTTTGATCGGTGTCCCAACCTCACCGATTCTGGTATTACCGAACTACGTGAAGCGCTGCAGGAATGTGAAATCTATATCGACGCTTACACTTACGAAGCGGAGGAGTTTGCGCTAGTGCCGCGAATTGTCAGGTCATGCCGACAGACTTAATCTGCTGCCTGGTACGAGTCTGCGGTTTTGGGAAGCTTGCTGGCAGGAGGAAAGCAACTTGAGTACGACAACTAGGAGCAGAGGCTGGAAATTGGGCGCGTACGATGTGTCGTTGATTGAATTCTGCTCCGAGCGGCTTCAAGGGGCGTTTGAGCTCCCTTAAGCGGTTTTTCAGCCTGCTAGCAAGGAAAACTGCACCCAAATCCACGTTGAGGCTCGCTAATGGGCGAATCTGACCCATTCCTTGGGTACGATAGGATTATTGAATCGTTATCTTTAAGACTGCTGTCGATCCAACAGCTCCCCGTCGAAACGCTGCTTTCACCCTCGTCATGCGAATTGGAGTTCGACTCGTGAAGCCGTTCCAAGCCCTGTGCTCTTTCACTATCGCTGCGGCCCTAGTTTGCGGCTCGCCGGCTAGCCGCACTGCGTTTGCATCTGAACTCGATCGAATTCTGCTCAAAGAAAATTCCGAGCAGGGTGTCAAGCTGCAGCCGACCGATTCAGCCAGCGACTTGGCCTTTGCTCGTCGCGTGTGTCTCGACCTCGCTGGCCGCATTCCAACGGGTCGTGAAATCTCCCAGTACTTGAAATGGCCCAAAAACAAACGTCGGGAAATGCTGATCTCTCAGTATATGCAGGACGAGGGTTTCGCCAATCGTTGGAGTGCATTCTTCGCGGACGTGCTGCGCATTCGAAGCAATCAGGAAGGCGGAACAGCCCTCCTGGCTTACGTGCACAACGCAATCGAAACGGACATGCCTTACGACGAGATGTGTCGGCGGATGATTAGCGTCAATGGCAAGGCGGGGCGAACGCCCGAAATTGGGTTTGTTCTTGGTGACGACGCGGACCCGATGGCACTGGCCAGCGCGACAGCACAAGTCTTCATGGGAATTCGCATCAGCTGCGCCCAATGCCACGATCATCCGTTTGACAAATGGACGCGCGAGGATTTTTATGGCGTCGCAGCCTTCTTCGGTAAGACGCAGCGTATGGAGAACAATCTAACCCGTACGGTCTACACCACCGAAGGGCGAGACATGATGGTTCAGTGGCCACCGGAGGACGAGTCGGAGCCGGAAGAAAGAAAGCCAATGAAGCCGGTGTTTCCATTTGACTTCGTGGACGAGGGCGAGAAGCCTGACTTTCTAGTCCGATTTGAAAAATTGAAAGCAGAACGGCTGGCGATCCAGAATAAAACGAATGGTCCATCCATTGACGATCTGCTGGCAGCGAGTAGTTCCAAAGTCAAGAGTCGGCTTGGCGGTGGACTTGGCAAGCTCACCATCTCGAAAGAGGCCAAGCAAGACATTCGGAAAATTGATGTCCAAGCAGACCTCTACAAGATGAGCGAAATGCGAGCCAACTTGGCGGAGATGGTCACCAGTCCTCGCAATCGTTACTTTGCCCGTACGATTGTCAATCGCGTGTGGCGCGAGTTGATGGGGCGTGCTTTCGTCGAGCCCGTCGACGATTTCCGCGAGGACAATCCGGCCTCGCATCCAAAAACGATGGATTATTTAGCGGAAGAATTTGTCGCCAACGGCTTTAGCTTCCGCTGGCTGGTGCAAACGATTGTCCTTAGCGACACCTACGCAAGAGCTCACGTAGGACTGGACGTTGACGAGAAGACGCGTGGAGAGCTAGAAAGTGCCTTTCTGGCGACCGCAATGCGGCGAATGCGAGCGGAAGCATTGTACGACAGCATCGTTACTGCTGGTCACCTGTTTGACGTAAAGCATTTGCCAGGCCAAAATCCGACGATTGTGAAAACCCGAATTCGAGTTCCAATAGAGCCCGAGCAAGGAACCGAATCAGAAGTAGCTGATTCTCAAGAAACCGAAGAAAACACGGTCGCATCCAGCACGATGATGGTAGCCGAAGAGGACATGATGGCTTCGGCGGCAAATTATGGGCTGGAACAAGCTATCGAGCTAGATTTCAAAGCCCTATTGTCGATGAGCGACGATGCACCAATGGTCGACCAGATGGCCAAGATGACTCGGGAAGAGCTGGAGGCAATGCGCATGAAGGACATGCCACAGCGCCAGCCGGGCATGAAGTACACCACGAAGGTTGTTGAAAAGACAGTCGACGACAACCCAAAGTTCAGTTCTGCTTATCGCATGGCCACGCCTGCACCGATGGGGCATTTCCTGCGCTTGTTTGGCCAGCCTGGACGAACCGACCTTGGCGACGACCGTTACGATAACGCATCGATGCGTCAAGCACTCATGATGCTCAACGGACGCCTGACAAATGAAGCCTCACGAATCGGACAGTTAGAACCAGTGTACAAGTTACTGGTGGGCTCCCAAGCCGATTACACACGAGCAATTCAATACACCTACGGCGAGTTCCTGACGCGGATGCCGACAGCACAAGAAATCGCGGAAGCGAAGCAGATTATTGAAGAGGGCGAAGATCCATTGACCGGCATGGCCGATTTTCGATGGATCTTGCTCAATAGCAACGAGTTCCGGTTTATCCCGTGACACCGTGATTGGCAATCGTTTCACTGCAAACCGTAGGCGGAAAAGTACGATGATCGAAGAACCGCCTTCGGCTCGCCGTTAAACGAAGAAGCCCCTAACCAAACAATTTCCAACAGAACGATCAACGCATCGAATTTCAAAGGACAATATTATGAAATCCTGTTTGGACTACAAACTGAATCGACGTCGTATGATGGCGGCGACGGCGGCCTCGGC
>JBCCEO010000758.1:0-4131 GCA_039030255.1 Planctomycetota bacterium
ACGTAGCCATGAACCAAATTTCTCGGCGTCCTGCAAAGAAGCAAGTTGCTTATATGCTCGCAACAAACAATCCTGCGCTAGATCTTCGGCAACGTCGGCGTCGCGAACGATAGATCTCAAATAGGCCAACAAGCGCGCAGCCCAACGGCGAACCAACTCTTCATAGGCGGAGACTTGGCCCTGTTGCGCTTCTTGAACTAACTGCGCATCATCCATCTTTGCTTTCGATTGAACCGGCTGCTGTTTTGGTAGACGAGCATGTCTACGAATCCAATAAGGCTTTTTTGCAGATTCTCTTCATATTTTTACAAAGCTTTTGCGCCATCATGTTTTTCCTTGATTCTTTTGAGATTTCAGTAGTGCCCCCGCCCGCCGTTTCGTCCACCAAAGCAAGACACGTGACCGCTAGCCAGATCTGCCTACGAATATTCAGAGCAACGTACAATCCAAACTCTTTATTAAGGTTTCAACGAACCATGAAATTCACAATTGCCAGCTTTGGACTATTACTCGCAACCATTCTCATCCCGTGGAATTTACCCATGGCGACGGCTCAGTCCCAGCCAGAACAATCGCCTGAAGTAGCTCGTGAGCCAGATAGCCATAGCGAACTGATCGTCCATGAATGGGGAACTTGGACCGAACTTCAGGATCTGGAGGGAATCTCCGTAGGTGGAATCAATACTGATGACGAACCTGTGCCCGCGTTCGTTCATCGCGTCGGAAATGTACTTGAGCCGACTGTGGAACAATTTAGAAACTCGTTCAGGCTCAGCAAAGGAGTTCGGTTCTTGGAGAATGTTCGCACGCGTTTAGAAACACCCGTGATTTACTTCTACCCGCCGACGACGCGAGAAAAATCATTGACCGTTAGCGTTGATGTCCAACTGCGTGGCGGCTGGTTAAGCGAATTCTATCCCTACGCGAAATCCATGGCTCCAGGACTTAGTCATTATCGACTAGGAGAACACATGGCTGGCTCCCTACAGTGGCCGAGCCTTGAAATCGGGGCCAAGGGATCTGAGGCCGAATCTAAGATTCCGCTTACGGACGAACACGTTTGGCTCGCACCGCGAAAGACTGAAGCCGCTCTTGTTCGAAGCAAATCAAACATCCCACAAGGCGAAGGAAAAACAAGGGCACTCGATGAATCGGAGCATTACGTTTTCTACCGAGGAGTAGGAAACTTCGCAGGCCCTTTAAAAGCCGTAACCGATTTGGCCACTGATTCACTCACTTTGCATTCAAGCTTCTACCGCGCCGGTGCAGCTGCGCCTCTGCAAGTAGACAAACTTTGGCTTGTGAGCGTTGAGTCCAATGGCGACCTCGCCTTTCGCACCATCGATGGCTTTCAAGCACCGCATGATCGCCCAGCAATTGTCGCCGACTTCGGGCGTGACTTCGAACCGGAAGAGCATAACTCGGCAAACTTGCAGGAGCTTCATCGTGAAATGCACCGGGCCTTGGTCGCCGATGGCCTGTACGATGACGAAGCCACGGCCATGTTGACGACATGGCGCGATGCCTACTTCAAGTCACCCGGGCTACGGCTATTTTACATGGTCCCACAGGAATGGACGGATGACCGCATGCCACTAACACTCAGCGCGAATGCCGAGCTGCAGCGGGTGATGATCGGACGCATTGAACTGTATAGCGACCAGCATCTTGCCACTGTAGCCAAGATGAAGCGACAAACGCCCGCTAACAACGATTGGAAAAAGGCGCTGTATGAACTTAAGAAAGAGGAGAACGCCCTCGCCGAGAGTGCAAACAAGCAACAAGAGACAAAAGATGCTTCAAAACAAATCAAACTGGCTTGGGATTGGCTCGATAACACAAAGTACGCGGCAGTCGCCGTCGACTTTTGGCGCGGAGCCAACAACATCAACGAGCTAGAGGCAGCCGGAATCGAGATCCCAGCTTCTTATAAGTCTTACATGCAGCTAGGTCGTTTTCGAAATGCAATTCTGCGACACCAAGCACTGAAAACCGGCGATGCAAATCTGCTGCAGTTTCTACGCAATTATGGCTTGATGACCTCCACACTCTCGGCCAAATACCCGCTCGATGCACCCGCAGTTTCCCAAGTCCTGAAGTAGAAACCTCGCAGTTGGTAGATTTCGCGCAAGTAGACCAAAACGCGATTCTCTAGCTGAGCTTAGGCACCCTTCCGATGCGGCGATCGGAAGGGTGTTTTTTGTTTTGAACTCATTTCAATCACGGTGACAACTTCAGAAATCAGGCAGCAGCCAGGGTCATTGGCAGCTGTCAGGTGAAGGCCCAAACGTCGATATTCGCCCGAATGCACTGCGTTTTCTTCAATTTCATGGCTTGAATCACACGGCTCGCAGCTTTGTGATGTGCAAATTTTGCTCCTGCATTTAGAATCAGTCTCCCCTTGTGAGCGATAATCACAAGCAAAGCTGCTGAACTCCTACCAAATTGACAATTCAGCAGCTCGCCTAAGTTAAGCCTGGCACTCCTTTTCGGTCTTGGGGTTAGGGCGTTTTGTCGCGGGACAATCGTTCTTTCAAATTGCGAATTCCGTTGCGGCCAAGCCGAGCACGGCTCCCTGTTTTGAGTAGTCCATGGATACGAGTCTCAATTTCGAGTTAACTTCACCAGCGCTCAAGCGGCTCATGGCCGAGCTAGAATCGTTGGATATTGCTCAGACGCAGTTTCCGCTAGCAATCACTGTGCCCGCCTCTGAAATCGAACCGTGGTCTCTGTTGAATGCGAATCCGAATTTGCCACGCGTCTGCTGGTCAGAGCGTGATTCAGTTTCTTCCATCTTCGGCTTAGGTTCAGCAGCCAGCGTGGAAATGGAAGCTGGGGGTGACGCCGCAGACTGCTTCGCGCAATGTCAGCAACTGTTAAATGGAAACACACAACTCAGGTGCTACGGAGGATTTTCTTTTGATGGTTCGGCCCATTGGAAGACCTTTGGCGCGGGCCTTTTTGTTATTCCAAGAATCGTGCTGTCTGAAAACAAACTTACTCTGGCCGTTATGGATGCCGAAGACATTGAGCGATGCAGGCAAGAACTAACTCAGCTTAATATCGACAGCCAGCCGTTGAATTCCCGACTTCCAACTCCAGTTGAGAAGATTTATCAACCCACCTTTGACGGTTGGCAATCGCGAATAGACGAAGCACTTTCCTTAATCCGTGCGGAAGCGCTGGAGAAGATCGTGCTCTCTCGAAAAGCTAAATTGCGATTTGCGGAAGCGCTCGATCCAATCGCCCTGACCGCCCGCCTCAGTGTCTCAACGCACGACTGCTTTGTATTCTGCTTCGACTTTGGTGACGAAAGCGCTTTTGTTGGTGCAACTCCTGAGCGCCTGTTTTTTCGAGAAGGCAACAGACTGTACAGCGAGGTTGTGGCGGGCACACGCGTTCGCGGAGAGAATTCGGAAGCGGATGAATTGCTGGCAAAGGAATTACTCAACAGTGATAAGGATCAGCGAGAACACGATATCGTTCGGAAGAGCATTCGCCAGAAGCTGCACAAATTCGTAGAGCACTTGGAGGTCGATTCCCAAGCATCCATTCTCCGCCTGGCCAAGAAACAACACCTGAGATCCAACGTTTGTGGGACGCTCAAAGACGGCGTAGACGATGGCATGCTGCTCAATCGATTGCACCCTACTCCGGCAGTAGGTGGCTATCCGACTGACAATGCATTGCCGGAGATTGCCCGCATCGAGCCATTTTCTCGCGGTTGGTACGCCGCTCCCGTGGGCTGGATTGGCGGAGAAGATTCCCAGTTCGCTGTCGCCATTCGCTCTGGATTGGTCAGCGGCAGAACCTTGACTCTCTACTCCGGTGCTGGCATCGTGCGTGGCTCCGATCCAGACGAAGAGTGGCAAGAGATTGAAAATAAGATCCAGGACTATATGGACGTGCTCGGCCACTAGCTGGAACGACGAATTGAACGATGCGACTTGGGCCTCGAACGCGATTGATTGCTGTTTAGAGAACGGCGTCGATCACTTCTTCATCGCACCTGGATCTCGATGTACCCCACTCACGCTAGCCGCTGCACGCGAACCGCGGATCACCATCACACAACATTTTGATGAACGCGGGTTAGCCTTTGCCGCCCTGGGTTACGGCCGCGCGGTAGGA
>JBCCEO010000759.1:0-4128 GCA_039030255.1 Planctomycetota bacterium
CAATTGGCGATATCGGCTTCGTTTACTATGTGACCATTGATCGAGATGGCGATCTTCGTTCCTTGGCAAGTCAACTTGAAAGTGTTCCACTGGCCGAGCGGATTCTGCTTGTGCTTCTTTGCCGCTTGGCAATCATAGAATGCAGCATTCAGATTCTTCGGATCTTTTTTGCCTTTGAGTTTTTGAAAGCCGCCTTCATCCAGTAGCTGGATCTCGAATCCGCCTTGCACTGGGTTGCTCTTGTCGGTGCGAAAGAAGACGCCACTATTGGCCGCTTCTGAAAGTTTGTACGACAGGCTCAATTCAAAGTCCTGGTACTTTTCGCGTGTCCAAATGTAGCCCATGCCGCGCAGTTTTGTGGTCCCGTTCTTCTGCTTGACTTCTTGCATCCTGCAAGTCAGTGAAGCTTCGCTATCGACATACCAAGCATTCTCGGCGAACTGAAACTTGTCCAAGCTCTTACCTTGAAACAAGTCCTCTGCCTGCGACATGGTAGCGGCGATAGAAGCGACAAAAAATGCGAGTGTTCTCATGTGATGGTAGATCCGAGGAGATGGTGGGAAAGAATGAATTGGGGTATCAAGTGTACCATCGGCCCAATCGACTTTCGAGCTCCTTTCATCAACGGACGATCAACGATCAGGTTGCACCCCAATCATCGGCCTAAAAGAACCTGAGCATTCCGGGATAGTGCCACAGCTCACCATCATTGGCCTTCACGCCAGCAATTACTGGATATACCACGTTCATGATGCCCAGCAGTATGAGTAGAGGTATGCCAATTAGGGCGATAGAAAGCAGGCCAGCAATTGTCACGTAGATGAACATCGAAATGATGAAGTTCAATGCCATTTTCCCGTGGGCGTCCAATTCAGGCATTTCGTCTTTCTTGATAATCCACACGATCACGGGGGCGATAAAGCCAATACCTGTGACAAATCCTAACAAGTAGGATAGGTGCAATAACATGGCCCAAGTTCTTGTATTTGAATCCATACCGATCCTTTATTTCATAGTATTGGCCCAGGTGCATCGTTTACATTCAATGGATGAAAGGAACGAACAAGACCGGAATGCCTCAACTCTCGGGAAGCGATGCTAACGCTCGGAAAGATAATAGTGTAATGAAAACAAATCCCGAAACGACGAAAGCTACGACCGATGATGGCGAGCTTCGATTTTGGCGTCAATCATAAAGGCTTCAAACGCCTGGGAATTGGGCGCAAACACAGCGAACGGCAAGGCATAAGCGGCTGATTCGCCAACCTCTCGTGAGCGGCAAGACGCTAACCGGCGCTCGACGCCG
Organism: Planctomycetota bacterium; assembly: GCA_039030255.1. Lineage (GTDB taxonomy): Bacteria > Planctomycetota > Planctomycetia > Pirellulales > Pirellulaceae > Aureliella. Next base: position 1,307 of record JBCCEO010000759.1, read on the forward strand.
GATCCTTATCAGTGAGCGGCACGGTGCTAGCCACTGGCTCAGAAAACTGGTTCTTACAGCCTAATCCGACACCGCGTGCTCGGAGCTTACCAAACGGCACCTGCACGGCACCGATCTTTACCTCACGGACGGTTATCTTGGGCCACTTTGGGAACCGGCAATGGCTTGGCTGGTGCACCAGGAGTCAGATGACGATGCAGAAAACGCGTCATCATCTGGTACAAGTGATATCGCTGTTGCGGATTGGTGATCCCATGCCGGTTCCTTGGATAAATCATCAATTCGAATTGCTTGCCGGCTTGCTGCAAAGTATTCACAAGCTGCAAAGTATTGCTCATGTGCACATTGTCATCGCGTTCACCGTGAATAATCAGTAGTTCACCGCTCAAATTTTTCGCCGCCTTCACCACTGAACTCGAGTCGTAACCCTCTGGATTATCTTGCGGCAAATCCATATAGCGTTCTGTGTAGATCGCATCGTAGTTTCGCCAGTCCGTTACTGGAGCGCCAGCAATCCCGCAGCGGAACAAATTGCTATGCGTTAAAGCATAAGAAGTAAAATAACCGCCGTAGCTCCAGCCCCACAAACCGACACGCTCGGAATCAGCCCAAGGTTGCGAGTTGACCCACTGGACAGCATCCTCCAAATCGCGAAGTTCGACGCTGCACATGTCCCCGCGAATCGTCCAAGTATCCTTAACGCCTCGACCTCGCGCGGCCCGATTATCGCAAAGCATGACTGCAAATCCCTGCTGGGCCAGCATTTGGTGCCACCAGTAATTGCGTCCGCCCCAAGCATTAGAAACTGTTGGGGCTTGCGGGCCGCCATAAACGTAGAACAGCACTGGCAGCTTCATCGGTGGTTTTTCAACGTCAAATCCTGGCGGTAACAGCAACTGGGCTTGTAACTCAACTCCATCGCGGGCGGGGATTGTAAAAGTTCTCGGCGGGTCGATCGCCAAGAATTGATGACGATTTGATACTGGTGCTGATTCGACACGCAGCAACTGCCCATTGATGCGATACAAAGACGCAAAAGGCTGCGAGTCCGAACTACTGAAGACATCGAAGAAAAATTCCCCAGTCGCATTGACCGAGGTGCGATGTGTTCCCGGAGCGAGAGTGACCTGTCGAACTGCCCCCGTCGCGAGATCCACCGCGAGCAATTGCTTTTCAATTGGGCTAGAAACATTGCCGGTTACGAATGCCGTTTTAAAATCGCTCGAGATACGTTGCAGCGAATCGATTTCCCATTCGCCGCTGGTCAACTGAGTTCGCTGCCCGGTTTCCGCGTCGATTTGGAACAGGTGAGTGCGCCCCGATGGCAAGTCACTAAGCCACAGGAAATCGCCCTCAGGCAGGAACTCGGGTACGCCGCGAATCTCAATCCAACCTGGACTCGATTCGTTAAACAGGACACTGGAAGCTCCAGTTTCTGGATCGACGCGGACCAAGTCCATTTTGTTTTGGACTCGATTGAAGACTTGCAACCATAGTTCGCCGGTTGGCGACCAGGAAACTCGACCGATCAACCGATCGTTGGATTCCCAGGCCGACAGATCAACTTGCTTTTTAGCTCCCGTTGCAACATCGACCAAAAAGACATTGGCACTCGGCAAAGGCTGTCCAGCCTTGGGATAACGCGTGGCCTCGAGAGACTGCGCAAAGCTGGTGCTGTCGGATACTTGGTAGGCCGGAACAGGTGTTTGGTCCAGCTGCAGCATGGCGATTTTCGCGCCATCGGGACTCCACCAAAATCCTTTGAAGTTGCCGCGGCCATACAACTCCTCCTGATAGACCCAATCCAGAATACCATTCAAAAGTTCGACGGAGCCGTTGTCAGTCAATTGCCTGGATTCGGTCGATTCGCAGTTCACCACCCAGAGGTTGTTATCACGTACAAAGGCGACGTGCTCGCCAGTAGGACTGAGATCCGAAAGCTGCTCTTTCTCGTCTTTAGAATGCGTGAGTTGCCGTACGGCATCTTGTTCCGCATTGAAAAAATACAAATCGTTGTCATGCGAGAGAGTGGCGAATTCCCAGTCGTCGGTGAAGGCCGAAATCGTCGCCAGCTCTCGAGCTTGATCGCCGGTGAACGCATCCATCGCACCCAGCTTTGAACGCAAGGAATCCAGTTCGCTCAGTTGCCGACGTGAACCGGTTTCGGCGTCCACGGCATAAGTTCGCCCCCATCCACCGGTGACCACGTATTCGCTGCTATTCTTAAGCCAGCGTGGAGCTCGGATCGTTCGGCCGCCGTAGGAAACGCTCTTCCCGGGTTCCATCAAACTTTCCATGGTGATCAATTCTTCCCGCGCTATTCCCTTAATTGGCGCCAGCGACCCATCGGGAAGTGCAGCGGGCACGCGCAGGATTGGATAAGCACCGCCTTCCTGCACGTAGGGATCAAGGAAATTCCAGGCCGCCAAGCTGTCGTCAGCCATCGGCTCTAGCAAGTAAGCTGCTAGGACTCCAAGCGGTTGGTCCGTGTCGACCACGTAGCAGCCCGCACCCAAATCGGCTTCGGTCGGCTGCATCTCTGCCTCAATCTTAAGCCGCTCGTGCAACTGAAACTCGCTCAGCTTTTCTACTTTTGTCACACGATATGCTTCTGCGTTCACTTTCATGTTCGCAGCCAGACGCTGTATTTCGACTCCGTGCCGCATCAGACGACTAGCGGCCCAAGCAAACTGAACAGGAATCACATACTGCTTCGGAATCGTGACCGAATGGGTTGTCTCCGCGCGATTCCAAAGCTGCACCACGTAATCCCGAGGCTCATGTTGGCCGAAAGAATGCGCCCCGTAGGGAGGCCTGGGCGG
>JBCCEO010000760.1:0-4122 GCA_039030255.1 Planctomycetota bacterium
CGGGCTGAGTCGCATGACGGTTTTGACCATCGAGGGACCATCGTAGAGGAAGAAGAAAGTAGCGACGGAAAGGATAACAAAGCCAAAGATAAATTTGACAATCAGTACACCCGTTGCTCCTGTGATCGAGAGCAATCGAGGACGAACGTAATTCAATAGGTTTTGGGTCAATTGTTGCTGGTCTTCGAGCGTTGGATTGGCCGCTCTTTTGGCAAGAGCAATTAGTTGACCTCCGAGAAGTTCTGTCTTCAAAGTGGAAAACTTAGCCTTGATTGTCACAGGGCGTACAACATGATCTGCTTCTTCATCCAGAGGTTGCCCAAGCTCTGAAAGTTGCTTTTCCAACTCGACGAACTGTGTGCGTAGCGCAGAGGTAGTGCTATTCGACTCATCCTTCCATTTTTCTGGGCCGTAAGGAGCTGAGACCCCGGCTTCGAGGTCCTTGAGAGACTTAATGGTAATCTCGCTCAACTTTATCAGCTCGGAATCTTCAGCCGTCAGGTCGGCACTGCTTGCACGTCTCAACACGTCTTGCAGATTTGTTTCTGTTTTTTCAATACGGTCAAAATAGCTTGGGTACTCTAGTCCAAGACTGCTGCGAATCTTGTTAATTCGGGCTTGCAGAATGTATTCGTCGTCGTTGAGTTCGATGAGTTGCAGGCCCTGCGACGCTGCAGCATATCCAACAACCAGGATTGGTAAGCAGAGTGTCAACATGATGAGCAGCGTACTTATTACAGCAGCCACGCGATCGCGATGACCAGTTTTTTCTAAAACCCAGCGATGCAAAGGACGAAAAACGACTACGAGAACAGCCGCTAAGAAGACGGGGATAAAGAAGCCAATTAGGACTTTATAAAACAACAGGCCAATAATGATGATGATCGCGATCAGCACCGCAAAAGATATTAGTCGTGACATGGCTGGCTCACTTCAAATGTACGATGGGCTGAAAACTAGCAGACAGCAGAGCTTGTCGGCTTCTATGCTTGGCCGGAGCCAAAGCGGCAACTAGTTCGCCTTAGCAATTTGTGCGAAAATGTAGTCTTTGGGAAGGCTGCTAGTTGGGTTCTCGGCCCATCAGTTCAGCTTTTCCGAAAAAGTTGCAATCGTATCGGAGTTGTGTGTTTGTTTTGATGTTGAAACTATCGCACTAGAAAACGAAGGATTCGTAGATTGAATTCCCTGGGTAAGGCAGATCCGTTAAAGGCATGGGCCAAAAGACTGATTCGCCTTGGCGCTCTGATTTTGGTCGTGTGGGGAATTTGGCAGTGTATTCGCACTTCCACCGGCGAATTGCGACAGCAGCAAGAGCAACTTGCCATTCAGGCTCAAGAGTTGATCGATCGAGCAGAGGCAGAACCAGATCCACGGGAGGCGACAAAGTTACGAAGCAAGGCTGATGCTTTATTGGTGGAAGCGGGAGAGTTTTGGCGACCCAATTTGCCGAATTTGGCACTAGCTAGTTTTCTTTATTGCTGCGCCTTATTTCCAGCAGCGCTGTTCTGGCGACGATGTGTGGTTGAAATGGATCAAGCGCATCATTTGCTAGATACGTTATGGGCGTACTTTTATGCCAACTTGGGCAAGTACTTTCCTGGTAAAGCGATGGTAATCGTGATGCGAATCACCGCCTTGGAAAATCATCGCGTGAAGAAGATCGCGACAACGGTAACCATCTTTATGGAAACATTATCGGTGATGGCTGTGGGATGTGCCGTCTCGGCTGTCTGCCTGATCCTCTTAGATCTGGACTGGCGACTCACAGCCTTAGCCGTGGGACTACTGCTTCTTACGTTTCTTCCCACGTCGCCTCCATTAATACGGTACCTACTACCAAGGTTGCAACGTGGAGTTGATCCGGAGGAGATTCAAAAGTGGACTTCACGTATCCGATGGCGACTTTTTTTTCGCGGTTGGGTCATGTTGTCCGTTGGCTGGATGCTCCATGGACTAAGCTTATTGTTGGTGCTGCAAAGTCTACCAAGCCAAACTGTAGTGGGAGTAGATTGGGGGACGAGTTATTTGGCGGCGACGGGAGCATGTGCTTTGGCGGTGGTGCTCGGGTTTGTATCGTTGTTGCCTGGCGGCGCGGGCGTTCGCGAACTTGTAATCTCTGCTGTACTCGCCCCGGTATTCGGACCAACAGCAGCACTTTGCGCTGCTCTGTGGCATCGTATGGCGGCCATTTTGGGGGAGCTTATTCTCGCAGGAATATTTTTTTCCATCCGATCCATGGGGTGGACTTACAAACCTCCCGAATCTTCATCTGAGGAATCTAAAGACTGATGTGGTCAATCGTAGTTCCGGTTTACAACGAAGAAGAAAGCTTGCATGAGCTTTTTCGGCGCATTGCGGAAGTCGCAAAGCAGGAAGAGGCCGAGTTTGAAGTTCTATTGATCGATGATGGAAGCAGCGATAGCTCATGGTCGGTCATTGAAGAACTTTCTGGCGAGCATTCGGAAGTGCGTGGAATCAAGTTGCGGAGAAACTTTGGAAAAGCAGCGGCTCTGTCGGCCGGCTTTGAGGCCGCGCAGGGTGCACTAATTGTGACCATGGATGCAGACCTTCAAGATGACCCAGCTGAAATACCGAATCTTCAAGCCAAAATGGATGAAGGCTTCGATGTGATTTCAGGTTGGAAGAAGATCCGACATGACCCGTGGCACAAAGTACTTCCAAGTCGTGTTTTTAACTGGTGCATTAGTCGGCTTACCAAGGTGAAGTTACATGACCACAACTGCGGACTGAAAGCGTATCGCAGCAAAGTACTACAGGAAGTGTATCTGTATGGTGAGATGCATCGTTTTGTTCCAGTGCTGGCAGCCGCGCGGGGTTTCAAAATCTCTGAGATCGTGATTCAGCATCAACCCCGAAAGCATGGTGTTTCAAAATATGGTTTTGAGCGCTTTGTCAAAGGTTTTTTAGATCTGCTGACGGTCTATTTTTTGACAAGCTACGGTAACCGTCCCCAGCATTTGCTTGGCACGCTTGGCCTATCGATCTTTTTGATTGGGTCCGTTGGGTTAACCGTGCTTTCCATCGGCTGGGTTGTGACGAGACTGACCGAAATGCCCGACTTGCATCTGCATGAGAAGGCAATCTTTTACTTTTGTATCTTGGCTTCTTTGTTTGGGGCTCAACTGATTTCAATTGGATTTATCGCTGAATTGTTGACCGCGCAAAATCGTCCTAGTCAGCAGCCGTATTCGGTGGAACGGGATACGCGTGATGAGTAGCAAAGCGCAAAACGATGATAAGACCGACAGTGGTCAGGTAAGTGCGGCAGAAGTAACTGGTGGGCTAAAGCTACGTTGGGTTTTGTATTTGCTGGTTGGGATTTCCATAGCGTTTCAGTTTGCACGAATTTGCCAAGTACGATCCAGGAAGGGCGATGTTCCATTTTTCAGCGCAAATGATCGCAGTCGCTGGTGTACGATTGCGGCTCTGGCTGTGACCGGCTCTTACGAAATTGATGATTTGCTATTCGTAGAAAGGGACGGAAAGCAAAGGAAGACTTCTTGGTACTCCATCGATTTAGTTCGGCACCGAGGAAAAGATGGCAAGCTGCATTACTACAGCAGCAAGCCTCCGTTGCTGCCAACGATGTACGCTGGCGTCTATTGGATGCTGAGGCAATGTACTGGGCTCACACTAAGTAATGATACATTTGTTGTTGCGCGGATCATTCTTGTACTGGTCAATCTCATCCCTTTAGCGGCCTTTTGGATTTTCTGGGTGCGTTATTTTTGTAGTGGAGATCGAGAAGATGGCGGGTGGTCGGCCTTGGTACTGACCAGTTTCCTAGCTTTTGGGACTTTCCTTTCCACATTTGTTTCGACACTGAACAATCATTTGCCTGCTGCGATCGCTGTTGGTCTTTCGGTTTGCTGTTTGCATAGAATTCTTGTTGAAAAGGATACTCGTTTACGTTGGTACGCGTTGGCCGGGCTGTGCACGAGCTTTGGGGCTGCCAATGAATTACCTGCCCTAGGCTGGGTGGTGGCGGTCGCAGCAATGCTCTTCATCCATAACCCTCTAAAAACTGTCTTGGGATATCTTCCGGCGCTACTGCCCGTTCTGCTTGGCTTTTTTGGGTTGAATTACCTAGCACATGATGAA
>JBCCEO010000761.1:0-4121 GCA_039030255.1 Planctomycetota bacterium
ACCAACAGAGGGTTTTCTGAATTGTTGTCCGTTTGAGAAGAACCACTGTCATAGGCCAAGCCTAGTGAAGTGATCACAGGCGGAATATTGACATCCGGCTGGAGGTTAAACGTGATGGGCTGCCATGCACCGTAGACTCCCGTTGAATTGATGTGATCCCAGTGTTTGGTTCGCACTTGGACAGTGTGCTGACCAACGGCTAGGCCAACTGGAACATAGCTAAAGTTGCCTTCCAGGTCTGTTAGTGTCTGACCATCGCCAACACCATCGTTATTGACGTCGATCTCGACCAATTGCTGGGCTACGGTTGCTGTGCCTTGAAGCGTACCGACGATCGTGGGCTCGCTAGTGATACCGTCACTTTCATCTGCCCCCGTATCGCGACGCAGTGAAACAGAGTCGACTCCCAGCGTTGGGGCTGCCACGGCTTCCAAAGTGAAAGACAGGCTGTTCCAGTCTCCGACCCGCCACTGGCCTGCATCGTAATCCCAGAGCTTGGTTCGGGCTTGAATGGTAACAGCGCCTGCTGTAATTCCAGTAGGTTCAAACACGAAGGAGCCGTAAGCATCGCTTACACCGTGTGCGTCGACGGTGCCATCATTGTTGGTGTCGTACTCCATGTACACTGCGCTGCGCAGCGAAGTCGTCTTGAGCTGTCCCATCACCATTGGTTTAGTGGTAACACGATCAAGATGGCTATCTCCGTCATCAATGGCGAGATCCATCCACTCAATAGCTGGCAGCGGTGGCGGTTGGTAGGTGAAGGTCAGCGATACACTTGGGCTATAAACGTGCGCGGAAATCGTTGCGTCCCAGTAAAGACTCTTTGCTCCAATCGTCACTTCGCCTTCGGAGAGCCCTCGTGGCCTAAAGGCAAAATAGCCATAGTCGTCCGCAAAGGTCGTCGCATCAGTGACATTGTCACCGTCATAGTCGAAGTGAATCTCGGAGCCTGGAATACCTGACTCTTCTACGGCGACGCGGCCCGTCACGCTTGGATTGGCCGTGATCGAGTCGTCCGTCGAGATTCCTGTGTCAGCCATCAAGCGAAAATCTTCAATACCGGGAGAGGCTGGAGGTGCCAGGTGCACCATCGTGTCCTTCCACGGTCCAGGTAGGTAAGTCGCGTACTCCAGACTCCACTCCAAGGCCCGAACGCGAATCGTGTGCTGCTGATAGGTCAATCCGCTGGGTCGGAATTCGAAGTTTCCTTCTGCATCGGCGACAACTGTTCCATCAATGGTCCCATCGCCGGTCTGATCGTATTGAACAACAGCATAAGCCGGACTTGGTGGATTGGAGTAGTTCTGGCCGTTGTAAGCCACCTTGCCTGACAAGGTCGGGTCGGTCGTGTACTTGTCCGAATCGGATGTTCCGTCATCGTTGACCAAGGCTAGCTCGTTGATATGGAATCCACCGGCCGGCGCTTCCTCCAGAGCAATACCGAAATTCAGCCAAGAGCCCGTCGAAACGCTTGCTCCCTGCGAGTCCAGGTGGATCAATCGGTAACGAACGTTTGCCCTACCGACGAATCCAGTCAACGTTCCGTCGACCAGACGTGGATCGAACTCAAAAGCATCGCCTGAAGCCGCAACCGCTACGCTACCGAGGGCGAGATCCGTATTCGGCCTCGCAAATTCAATGAGAGCTGAACCACCGGCGAAGTCACCTGAAACGGTGCCTTTCACCACTGGAGAGATAGACAATCGGTCTTGGTTCGAGCTACCGGTGTCTTGATCTAGCTCATAATCGTTGATCGATATTGCTCCAGCGACCGCATCGGAGTCGACAATGAACGCGTACTCATTCCAAGCTCCGGTTGAAACTACAGCGCCAGCCGAGTCCTTGTGAATGCGGCGATACTGAAGTGGACTCCACCCCGTCGCACCGGCCAGCGCCGCTTCGGCAATACGCGGATCGTAGTTGAAGCTTGATCCCGTGGACGCAACGTCCACACTGCCGTCGACCAAGCCGTCTCCGCTGTGGTCAAACTCAATCGTGACGCTTCCGCCAGCAAAATCCCCAACTACGGTCGCAGTGACCGTAGAGTCACTCGAAATGTGATCATTGCTAGACACCCCATCGTTGTTAAGCAGTTGGAAATCGACGATGGCAGGTGAGGATGGATTGGGGTCAACCACACCGGTGACTTGAAAGCTGAAAGGGCTCTCGTCGGCATCATTGCTGGAGAACACGACATCGCCCTGGAACGAACCCTCAGCAGTGCCGTCCAGTCGCAAGGTCATCGTGGTGGACGCGGATGGCACGATGGTCATATCGAAGGTGCCGACCAAAGAGAATCCGTTTGGAATTTGAACCGAGGAGGGATCGATAACCAGATCCGAATCACCCGAATTCGAAATGGTGACAGTCTTCTCAACTGCAGTGCCTTCGACAGTGGTGCCGAATCCCAAGCTGCCTGTCCCATCGGCAATGTTATTGTTAGATGCATCCGCCAAGGAGATCTCGGGGGACGGTCCAACTACATCAACCAGCAAGTTGAATCGAAACGGATTTTCATCCGAATCATTTGTTGGGAGCGAGAACTCTCCGGAGAAGCTGCCCGCTGTTGTTGCTGCAACTTCCAGGGTGAATGTCGTCTGTGAGTAAGGGTCTACTGAAGTGGCAGGCGGAGTCTTGAGCGTGAATCCATTTGGCAGCGTCAGGTTGGCAACATCTAAGGTCAGGGCGGCCGCACCCAAGTTATTGACGGTAAAGTCTCGGGTAACTGCAGTGTTCAGAGGCGTCGAGCCAAGGTTGATCGTCGAGAATCCACTTTGGACATTCTGCGAGTTCTCGTCGGTGATACTGATCTCGCTAGCATCGTCAGCTTCCATCGTCAGCTGGAAGGCTTGCCAAGGACCTTGGTAGGTGAGGTTGCCGCTACCATCGAATTCCAATGCTCGATAATTGAGTGTCAACGGTCCTGTGTGATTGGCAATAGCAGGATCGGAGACTCGCGGATCGTACTGAAACGGAACGCCTTGCGAGGTCGCTGCAACCACGCCATCGCCGGAGCCATCGCCATCATGGTCAAATTCGACATTGGCAGTACCATAACTCCAGAATGCACCGTCGATGTTCCCTTGAACGGTGGGGTCGGTGGTAATCTTGTCGTCTTGGCTGACACCTGTGTCGTTGACCAGCTGGACGTTGCTGATCGTTGGGAAACCTCCGCTGCTTGAGGATGAACCGGTGTAGGAGCTGGAGCCTGAACCTGATCCGACTAGTTCGTCAGAAAAATACTCACCTTCGGGAGTCGGAAGGGATAGCGGCTGACGCACTGGTTGAAGCTCTGTTTCCATCTGAGGCTCAGAATAGAAGCAGTCAGCTGCCAAGAGCTGCCTTGGCTCGAGTGTCTCGTGGTGTAGCACCCGCTTCAATGCAGATCGCAATAGCTTGCGTGCCTGAGCGTTCTTACGCGATTCTCGCCTAGCCTTACGTGAAGAAGATGGGCGGTTTAGAGAGGATAATTCCATGATGCAGCTCCTGATGACTCCAACGAACAGGCTGTAAATTTGCCTATCCGACTAGTCAATTCAATATGCGGTTCACCGCCACATGGGCTATCTATTCTGGCAGAAATCTCCACATAAATTGGCTAGTTGTCGGCACTCGGAGAGACGCAAGGGGCGTTCAGCCGCCATAGATACGGTTTTCCGTTGCTGAAACAATCCCAAAATACTATCTGGCACCCCCTACACGGAGGCCCCCGGTTTTCAGGGTGAGTCTGTACAAATGTACCCCAGTTGCCGCATCACAGTCTCGTGATCGGAGCGTACTTGAGCGATTTGGTCGGCGCTGAGCGTTGCAGACCATGCTTCCGCCTTGCCACGCCGGAAGAAGGTTCCGCTGGTCGAGGCGTCACTCACTTCCTCGAACGAGCCAGCGGCCTCTGATGCCTTCAGACTTTCGAAAGAGCTGAAACGGATACTTCGATCCACTCGATCCTCGTCGTACATCCAGCCCAGGAAGCGAATCAGATTACGAAAGTTCTCGACTGGATTGGCCAAGAGGTCTTCATAACGCAGGACAAGTAAAGGATAGGTGATATTCTGCGTCCACGAGATCACATGGTTGCTCCAAGTCGTCAGGTACTGCCGGACGAACTTGCGATCCAT
>JBCCEO010000762.1:0-4117 GCA_039030255.1 Planctomycetota bacterium
CACGAAATCAGCGATTATTCGAGAATCTGTTCTTCCGTGATCCTAGGTTCGTAGATGGGGAAGAATTGGGCAGCGCTCACGTGACCTGCGGAGCGATTTATTTTGCGATCAGATCAGCCTAAGGATCAATGTTGTCAGCGTTATCATTCTCCAATTGCGACGAGCTTTCCTAGCTGGGTAGATCAAGATTCGAAGCTGACGGTTGCAATGGATCAGCAGTCGCTGCTCCAAAAACTAGCGACTGCGTTTGGCAAACTCATTGATTGTTTTTGTTTGCTGTCTGTTCTTTCAGGTACATGAGCGGAGCTGAATTGAATACCCGGTATTCGCCTTGCGCGTCTTGCGTAACTAGCCCGATTACCAACTCGCTTTGACGTCCCGACTGAATGGCTGCTTGCCATTCCGCAGATGAATCTCTCTCCAGTCCCAACTGCTGCATGAATTGATCGACTGTTGGAAAGCGTGTCTGAGCAGACATTGGAACGAACATCGTCGCGTGACGCTCCATTTGCACTTGGTCTAAATTTAACGTGATCACGTGCAAGGCTACGTCATGCTGATTATGGACGATCAGCGGCTCACGAGAAGCAGCCTCCACACTGAACTCAGGTACTAGTCCGCACATGACCATCTGGGTCCCTGCCAACTGCTGCAAAAGCAGGTTTTCTGAGAGCACTTGGATCACGTCTTTAATACTTTGCGTGTCCGTCACTGCCGACGGGGGTGTCGTCTTGGCAAACTCGTCCCAGTCTTCGCTAAGGAATGATTCCATGTGATACAAGTAAGCATCCATCGGAGCTTGCAAGCGATTGAACAACGGTGGGCGATGGCGTGTGTGGTATCTGCAGGCAAAGGCGGCTGCACTGGGTTCAGTCTTCTGCAGCAGTTCCAGAAACTCGGTTAACTCCGGTAACTCACTCTGCAGCATCGCCTGACTATGATCGGAACACCGAGAGTTGAATACGGATGCTGCGAACTGTGCATACTCTGGTTTGCTCCGAACGGTGTCAATTAAATAGCGGAGTGCTAGCTGTGACACTCCACGGTTGAGGTGCTGTTGAGAGCTTTGGTTGCTAGGATCAGCTGTTGAATACTGATATGCGATGACATCTTGAAGGAAGCATGCGGATGCTAAATCTCCAGATGCATGGTATCGATCCTTTGCAAACACAAAAGCATCTAGGTAGCGAGCTCGTGTGTTATCATTTGGACACTTGCGGAAGAGTGTAAGCCAGCCGCCATGGCTGCGATACCAGTATTTTGTTTTCCAGCTCCAGCGGAAGTAGTCGTCTGCTTCAACCCAAGTCAAAGCGGTTCCCTGTTTGGCGGCTTCAACAATCACGCGAGCAGACAACCAGTGGGCAAGTTCTCCCGCGGTATTGGCTAGTTGAGCGTCAAGCTCGATTGCCAGGTCAATATCCTCGGAGATGCGATCGTCCAAGCTCTTCGAGCCTTGGCTCGCATCTTGTGCGTTTTGCTTTAGCAAGCCATGTTCCGCGGCGGACAAGATGGCTCTCACCAAGTAAAAGGAGCCGTTGGTAGACTCTGAGGTGGCCAGTGTTTCCAGTATTCGTTTTGCCGCGCGGTATTTCTTATCAATGATCAGCTCGGCAACTGGCACGACTTTTTGATCAAGACCCGCCAAATCAGGCTTCGCAAAAGCAGCTTCATTGTATGGTCGCACGACTCCAAGGTTCTTCAAGGTAAATTCAGCAATTTCAACGTTGATCTCCCGAGATTCTGCTAGCTGAATTTTTCTTTGCTCTCCTGGGTCACTATTCAGCTTTGTATGGATGCCTTGAAGCTTCATTCCTTCAAGTGGGACCTCGTCGATTTCCACTATAACGTCGCCTAGTTGGACACCAGCATTCGCAGCATGTGAGTTTTCGGCAACGTAGGTCACATTGACCTCGCCGTCGGCTTCATCTCTGCTGAGATAGACACCGATGCCAGGTGCACTAATGCTGTAATCGGAGAGGATTTTGCCGGGAGCCTTCCGGTTGGCTGGTGACTTTGCAGTTGCGTTGGGCACCGCTGAATCCGCGGGAACCGTTTTTTCCGTTGGCTGTCTTGGCGTCGTGGGGGCAACGGCGTGGGGTGGCACCTTGAGAGCTGTGGCAGAGTCGGTTGACGGTGTGCAGCCGATTATGAGTCCAAAACCAACTGCCAAGTATCCCAATCTCGCCGTGAACTTATGTCGCATTTTTACACCTCTGGTGTGGTATCGAAAGTGAATGAAGCTTTCAGGTATGCCAGACAGTCTCGTTTTTTGGCAGTTGGCCCTCACTTGATACGGAAGAATTGGGAAATCTTCGATTCGCTATCCCTTGCGGCTAATTCATGCAGGGCTGCATTTTTTAGAATGATCATAGCCCTCTGTTGCGAAAGTGAAGCGTGCCAGAATTCGGAATGTTAGAAACCCGCAGATCGCTCTGCAGATTGCCGAAGCGGCCTGCTATGGACGGCTTCGACACAGCCAATTACCTCGACACGCTCGCCGCTTGTTACGCCGTGAATAAGAATTGGGAACGTGCTGTCGAGAATCAGAAGCAGGCCTGCGAATCCGACTTCATCGACGGTGCACAAAAGCGTCTGGTTATATTTCAGCGTCAAGAGGTGTCATCAAGGGATGAATCTAGAGACAATCGATTTGCCGTAGCAAGGTTCATTCGCTGTCAATCGGGCTTTGCCACAAGAAAAGCAACTTACGAAGCGGTGTCCGGATTGTTTGGTATTTGTGAATAATGTCGGGATTTTCCGCGGCTTGGCGGCTGGAGGGTTGGTGTTGGACATTCCTCCGATGTGGCTATGTGTCGTTGGCGTCTGCACGACGAGCCATTTAGAGTAGTTTTCGCTTTCGTAACTACGATGCAAATTCGACTAAAATGGATCGCCAGCCTATCTTTTGCACCCTGATTTCGAACTATGACCGAATCTAACTTTGAAGACATTTGTGACCGCTTTGATGCTTCTTGGTGTCGTAATGATCCAACGGCGATTACTTTATCGATCAAAGGGTGGTGTTGCTCTGACGCTACCGAAGGCCACGACATTGGCTACACCCGATTTGAACAACGTTCCTGAAGCGAATATGTACCTAATCTTGGTAAAGGTAAGGCACGAGGAAATATTGCCATACGAGTCGGAATTTATTCCACAATACGTTCGGCCAAGGTGGGAAGACTCATCAACAGGCTTTGTTCTTGAGCAAGCACGATATGCGTACACCACTCTCCTGAATGAAGAACGGCTTGTGTTCGTCGAGCTCGTCTCGTCGAAGCTTCCTTCATTCACGACTTCGCCAGATCAGCCGCTCAACCCGATCCTGTGGACTACGTCGACTTCGACGGCAAAGAGCTACGTTCACGTGGGTTGCTGAAGTGCTGTCAGTTGAGCCTGCCACGCCTTAGGTTAGTGCCAAGTTGATGAGCGCTGGTCTATCCACCGCAAGTGCTCTTCCTCAATAACTTGCCGATCGATTCGCCGTACGCAAACGATCAACGCCTCCAATTTTTAGAGCCTTTGCGAACAAAACTCTAATGAGTGTTCTTCAAAGCGATAATGCGTCTATCTGCGATGAAGTTGATTCATTGAAAAAGCGATGAGGGGTATCAACGAGTTTTGGTGACTATCGAAAAGTTCAGTTACTGATCTCTCGATGGAGTCTCTCATGAAATCGCTGCTACAAAGTCTCAATGTGAGAGCCAAGAAACGCTTCAGAAACACCCACGGAGTAAATCGCCGCCGAAAAAACATAAACCGCCTCGCAACTCTTGAGCAACTTGAAGCAAGGCAATTGCTTGCTGCGGCTGAGTTGCTGGCTGCTCCAGAATCAGCAGCGGAGGTAGCTGAGCAAAGATCTCGGACAAACTCAGGCACTTACGAAAAAATTGCTGATGTGGATCTCGTTGGCTCTTCGCTAAGTCCACGAGTCATCGGCTACCATTTTAATGCGAACCAGGCGTACCGAATTCAGGTAAGAATGACTGATGGCCCTCTAGCGCCGAACGATTCGCCTCCCAATTTTGGACGCATTGTAGTGCTGGAGAATGGGCGTCGCGTCAAGGTTTTCGAGGGATGGGGAGAGCTAACGAGATCTTATTCATCGAGTTTTCAA
>JBCCEO010000763.1:0-4111 GCA_039030255.1 Planctomycetota bacterium
GTCGTAGCCTTTATTTTGATATTCCTCTGCGAGCAGGCCTTCGCCGCAACCGAGGTCGGCAATCTTCTCCTGTTTCGAACATCCTTCGAGGTAGCGTCGCACGAGTCGCATTTTCTCAACGTAGACCGGATAGTATTTCCATTTCTTGTCGAGTGTACGGTGGTATTCGCCTCGCTCTGCGTACTCACCGAGCTTGGTGCTAGCATTGGCTTCGGGCTGGATCGAGGAAGGGACTGCGGACATTCGATTTTCTCCGTGAGTTGACGCCTGCGGCTTGCCGTAAACGATCTTAGTGTTCGTTGAGTTTTCGTCTGCGGATTGCCGTTAAACGATCTTAGTGTTCGGTGAGCTTGCGATTTCAACCATCGCGCGGGTTCGGCGGCTTATTTAGCAGGGCAGGCGTCGCTCAATGGATTCCCAATACTGTCGTGTAGTGAATGGGCTTAAGATGCGTCAAGTCGGAAAGGGTTTTGGACATCGGAATTCCAAGGACAGTGGTTAATGGAATCACTAGAATGGGAATTGGAAGAGTTAGTTCTCCAGCGGATCAATGCCCGAAGATAAGAAACGCGAAGGAAAGAAAAATGTCGGATGAATGGTCCAGCGATAATCCAGCCCATGCACCCGTCCCAGCGAGCCAGTTGCCTGCACGACGCGGGGCGGGAAATACTGGATTGGTCATCGGAGTTATCCTCGGGGCATTCCTCCTAGTATTCCTCGCTGCGGGCGCCGTCGTTGGTGTGGCCATGTATCGTAGCAAAAGGATGATGGAAAAAGAGATGATGCTGCGAGAGATGGAACGAGCGGAAATGGTTGCAAGAAAACTTGAGGCAGAAGCTGAACTTGCTCAGGCGGCTGCTGAGCAAGAAAGGGCTGACGCAATTAGCGCAGAAATATCCGACTTCGATGGCTCAGAGCCCAAATCAGCAGACTCGGGCGAAACTTCGAACTAGAAAATGCCCGGATGCACTATTTAGTAAATTAATCTGTGGGGCTCAGTCTCTGCAGCGAAGCCAAATCAGCGTGCCGTCTTCGCCGAAGCGTGATTGGATGTCAAAGTCGGCAACATAGAGCGAGCCACTGCTGCAATCTTGCGTGATGTCCTGTGATCCTACAAATGTCAACTATGGGCCGGCTCCCGGCAGGTCCGCGAAGCTTTTGCACCGTCGTTGGCTTGCCGTTCTTGCCGAGCGGCATCCAAGCAATTTCCTTGGCCGAAAAAGCACAAAGCAAATTATGGTGAAGGGGATGAGCTCGCAGCGGCAAGTATTCGGCCAGCCCATTGGGACTCGTACCGCTCCACTTCCAGATTGGCGTCATGAATTCTGGTGCATAACCGCGATCCGGCTGCGTTCCACCTGGAAAGTCACCAAATTGGCGGAGCCGCCGGCTGAGCGAAATTAGGCAACTGATTACGAGATAAGGTAGAATCATGGAGCTTAGGGGCTCAGTCTAAACCGATTTATTGCTTTCGAATAGAACTTGAATTTATGTCGTCATCGTGCTCTAGCTTGCGAAAAAAGTGTTTAAATTTTCATGTGATGCGGTTGTTGATCCTTTTCGTCGCGGCAAGCTACGCATCGACGGCAAGGGCGCAATTTTTGAAAGGTGAAAAGCCCCACGCAGTGTTTGTCGTTGGGACGCATCATTACAGCCCGCAACTTACAATGCCCAAGCTCGCCCAGCAGTTGTCGGATTCTGGTTTTGATTGCACGGTGATCTTGGCCGATGGAGACCCCGAGCATAATCCAGACGGGATCGGGGATTTGAGTGCGCTCGAGATTGCGGACGTGGCTATCTTCTACTGCCGATTTCTTACTTTGCCGGATTCTCAATGGAAGCAAATTATGGACTACTTGGAATCGAAAAAGCCGGTGGTTGGCATCCGGACATCCACTCATGCGTTTGATTACGAGGCAGGACACAAACGCGAGAGCTGGAACCAGGACTTTGGCAAACGCGTTGTTGGATCTGGCTACAAAGTGCATTTGCAAGGTACGACAAAGGTCGCAAAAATCGCAGCGCATCCCATCTTGGACAACGTCGTGATGGATGATTCCTTTACCGCCGCAGGCACTCTCTATATTTCCGAGCCTCCGGCGGCGGCCAAAGTTATTTTGGCGGGGACCGGGAATTCCAAGAAGACGGGCACTATCGAGAATCGATTTGGCACGCACGAGTTGCGGGCTACGATGACTTCGCCGGTTGCTTGGACTTGGGAAAACGAGTGGGGTGGCCGCGTGTTCGGGACGACGCTGGGGCATCCCAACAGTTTTGCAGATCCCGAAGTCGTGCGACTGTTCATAAACGGAATTTATTGGGCCGCGGATGAAGAAATTCCCACAGACTTCGAACCGACGGCAATTGAAGTCAAACTTCCGAGCAAGAGGAAGAAGTAGGATGGATTCTTCGGGCGTGAATGCTGGTAGCCTGAAGGCTGGGAGCTCCCGACCGAAGATCACGGTCGTCGGTTCCATCAATATGGACTTAGTCTTCGGATGTGCGAATCTGCCTCGCGTTGGCGAAACGGTTTTAGGTTCATCCTTTGAAAAGCACTTTGGCGGCAAAGGCGCGAATCAAGCCGTAGCCGCCGCTCGGGCGGGTGCGCTAGTGCATATGATCGGATGCGTTGGTTCAGACGTCTATGGCCATGAGTTACGGCAAAATCTGGAACGCAACAAAATCGATGATAAGGCGATCCGAACGACGGATGGAAATAGCGGTCTTGCAGCTATCAACGTGAATGAGACAGGGGAAAACGCCATTGTCGTAATCCCAGGTGCCAATGCATTGTTGTCGTCGCAGGATGTTCGCGATGCTAGCGATTGTATTGCGTCGAGTGATTTGCTGATGCTGCAACTCGAGTGTTCGCTGGATGCCGTACTGGCTGCGATTGAGGTGGCGAAGCGAAATGGGGTTCCGATTCTGTTAGATCCAGCGCCGGCTCCCAAGGAATGGGAGGGCGTGTTTTTCGAAGTGGAGTGGATGTGCCCGAATGAATCAGAGGCCGCGAGTTTGTTGGGACGTGAGTTGCAAAGCAAATACGATGTGGTTGAGGCTCTGGAGCGGATGAGCGAGCGTGGTGTTCGCAATCCAATTGTCACCCGAGGAGAACTTGGCTGCTCTTATTATGATGGCGGGCGAGTGCTGGATATACCGTCGTATGTAGTTGATGTTGTTGATTCAACGGCAGCTGGCGACGCCTTTGCGGGAGCACTAGGATTTGCTATCGCAAGTGGAAAGATTCCGGAAGAGGGGATTCGATTTGCTTGTGCGGCAGCCGCTATTGCTTGCACCCGTGCGGGGGCTCAATCCGGCATGGCAGCCGGTACAGCGATTCGTCAGCTCGCAGATTGAAATCGCATGAAATTTTCTACGCGTTTGCAAGCATCGAGAGTAGCATGAACCGGTGCATTGCATAAAAGCGGCATGGGCGCAAGCCCTCCGTTAGTGGTTTTTCGTGGGTTTCCGGCACAACTTGCGGGGTGCTTGATTGGATCGGCTAAATTCGTGCTTTGCTAATTCATTTTCAGCGACGTTGAAAGCTGCCCGATTGGGCGGCTTACGCCGGCTCCGCTTCCATTGGACTCAGCAGCGCCGGCTTCGTTTGCATTTGTTTGAGTGGAGGGTTTGTTTTGGTCGCAAAAAAAGGGATATCTAATTTATGCACTGAAGATATTTCGCAAGAACGAAAGCCGTATTTTCTTGCGGTCTCTATTGCACTCGGGAGTAGAATGTCGTTTCTAAATAATGCTTATGGATTTGAGGAGACTTGTCGTCGAATTTTAGTTCCCTCACAAAACCTGCAATACGCACCGCGTGGTTTGTGTCTAGTTTGTGTGTCCTTGGACAGGTGACGATTCCGCATGGCTCCAGCATCTCTTCGGATTCAAAGATCTCATACACGTGAAACTGATCGTATATGGGAATCATCTGCATGGTGGTGATGTTCCCCACTTGCAGCGGAATCATGATGAAGGAATTGAATTGAGTCTTGTCCTCCAGATACCGCAAGTGTCCAGACACGATGGCGGACTTTCCAGCAATTCCTGATTCATTGATCTCATGCGGCAAAAATTGTTTTGGTCGGCAGCTGACAATAAACCGGAAC
>JBCCEO010000764.1:0-4093 GCA_039030255.1 Planctomycetota bacterium
CTCGGATTCACATTCAACGGGTTCAAATCCCAGGTTCCTCAGATAACGCCGAGCAATTTCAGCGAAGGTAATCTGGTGCAGTCGTTCGCTCAGTTTCGGAAAGAAAATATCGCGGTTGTCACCTAGCAGGCAAGACAGGAGGCAAAGCTCTCCAGATTCTTGCGGGGTGACAAAGTATCTACGAATATCGTTGGGCGCCGAAAAAGGCTGCTGCTTCGCAAAACGCTGGTTAAATCCGTGCAGCAGAGACCCATCGGAAAACGCGACGTTCGCGAATCGCGCCGTCGAAATCTCTTGTTGCTGGCTTTCTCGCATTAAGAACAGTTCCATAATCCGTTTGCTGGCACCCATCATATTGACTGGATTAGCCGCCTTGTCGGTTGAAACACAGAAGTACTTTTTGGTTCCGCCTTCTCGAGCCAATTGAAGTGTCTTAACTGTGTTAAAAACATTGACTTCCAGCATGCGGATTAGCGTGTAAGGGTCTTTTTCACTGCGCACATGCTTTAACGCGGACAAATTTAGGACGTAGTCATAGGGTCCTTCGGCGGCGAACATTGCGTCGAAAGTTGGGTTTCCACAGTCAACCGCGAACGTTTTGAATTCACCATCGATGTAGCCAATCGTGCTTCGGACGTCCCGCACGAGTTCAACGAGATTGTTTTCGCTAATGTCAACCACATGTAGTTTTGCAGGATTACGCTTGAAGATTTCGCGTGTAACCGCTTGACCAATTGTTCCGGCTCCGCCAATGACTAGAAAACTACTTTGGGAAACGGAGCGGGCTAGTTCTTGCTCGTGGGCGCTTATGTCTTCGGTAAAAAGAGGTAAGTCACGACCTATTAACGACAGATAATCCATTGCGTCTTCAGTTGAAGGTTTTATGGGAAGAAAACATAGCAGGCTTGAAGTATCGGAACTATTGGCTTCTAAGTCGACTCGAGTTCGCCGGATTTTCGGCGGATCAACTCATTATAAATTTGCAGGTGCTGGTTCACTACTGAGCGAACGTCAAATTTCCGTTCCGCGAGTTCGCGTCCCTTTACACCCATTTCACGGCAGCGTTGGGTATCGTCGAGTAGTGCTCGAATCGCTGCAGCGAGAGGTTCGCTCTCGCGTACTGGAACCAACAATCCCGTCTCATTGGGTTCGATAGCGTCTCGACAGCCAGGGACATCCGTTGTGATCACAGCGCGTCCACAGGCCGCTGCTTCAGCCAATACTTTCGGTAAGCCTTCTCGATAAGATGGGAGGACGACAATTTGCGCTAACGAAATGACCTTTTGCATGTCGTCTCGTTTCCCCCAAAACTCGACGGCGCCCTCAGTTTCCCAATTCGTGAGCTGTTCAGCTGAAATGGTCGCGCGATAGCCTTCGTCAGGCTCTCCAACAATGACGCATCGCACCCCGTTTGGGGGGGCATCGGGTTCGTTCTTGAGCAAACGTGCGGCATCTACAAACTCTTCAACTCCCTTGTCCTTTAGCAGTCTTCCGGCAAACAGCACGATAGGAGTTTCGGTTCGAAGCGGGACAAAAGTGAAAAGTTGCAGGTCGACTCCAGATCCTCGAATGATGCGCACCTTCTTGTCGTCGACTCTTGCTATTTCGGAGATTGTTCGCTTGTCTTCTGTGTTCTGAAAAATGACGACAAGGTTCTTGTGTCCAAGAGCAACTGAATAACCGAAGCCTACTAAAAACCGACGAAGACTAGCAACGACTCCCTTATCTGAGAAGATGAATCCGAGTCCAGGAACGGCGGCAACTACTCCAGGGATTCCACAGATTCTGGCGGCGAAACCGCCGATAATAACTGGCTTGATGCTAATTAGATGAACGACTAACGGCTTAACGCAACGGTAGATGCGACGGATTTCAAGGAACGCTCGAAAGCTATCCAAGAAACTCATGCTGCTACGTTTCAGCGAAAGCTCATATGTCTGGAATCCATATTGTGCAATTTCATCAATTCTGCCTGTCGACGTTGTTGCAACGTGTACTTCGTATCCCTTTTTCTGCGCTTCCAAAGCGATTGGCAGGCGATGTGATAAGAAGAACCAGTCTACATTGACTACAAAAAGCAGCTTTGGGGGAGACGTTGGCTCTGCCATAATTCCGGTTCTTTTTGGGCTGTGGGCATCATCTAAAGGTTTGAGATGCTCTCGCAGGTTCGACGCCTAGGTAGATCCGGCATGCAGTAGTCGAGCGTCGGTACCAATTCGAAAATGCTCGACGACTCGATCGGGATTCCAACCGATTTCATCTCTTGCGCGCGAGTCGTCAAAGGTAAGATCGGCAGTCATCTTTTGGATCGTAGCGCTGCTAATTGGAAATTTGGGGATTACATCTCCAACCAGTCCAAGCATGGAAGCAACAAAATGTGGGATGTTTATTGGTCTCTTCCGCCCAAGTTGGCCGCAGATCAAGTCCTCTAGTTCTCGAAAACTTGGATGCTGGCCATCGGTGAGATTATATGTTCCGGGACCAAGGGCTGGGCTAAAAATACACTTGGCCACGTCGTCTGCAAGCACCATACTCTTTCTTGCTGTGCCGCCGTTGATGCTTACGTATCGACCTCGTCGGATCGCATGAATCATGTTGCCCAGATTTCCCGGAGCGTCCGGGCCCACGATGAGCGGAAGTCTGAGAATTGAAACTGGTACGGAGTTGGATTTCCCCCAATCATGCACAATCGACTCGGCCGCGATTTTACTTTTGGCATACGGGCTGACACCTGCTAATTCATGATTCTCCGCGATTTGGAGCCCGCTCTCGACACCGTAAACGGCGACGCTACTGATGAAAACAAATCGGCTAGGCGGCTTGCGCAGACCTGCAAGCAGATTTTTTGTCCCAGCAACATTGACATCGTAGAAAAGCTGTTTTTCTTCTGGCGTACGCGGTACCGAGTGCGCTTTTCCAGCACAATGCACGACGAGATCAAAGTGGTGCTCCAACTCAGGCACCTTGCTGCTGAGGTCGACCTGATATTCACCGCTAGAGCGATTCAACCCCGAAGTCTTGTTGCCGAGCGCTTCCGCTTGACGGACAATCGTGCCACCCAAAAAACCAGCGGACCCAGTTACTAAGATATTCACGCGAGCATCGACTTTTAGTTCGTTTGATCCGAGTCCTAACTGGGGCCATTTGACTGCAGCAAAACGCTGAGCGGATTCCATCGGGAATTCAGAGATTAGCGGTGTGGAGCCATCGGCAAATTGTTATCAGGCACTGCAGTTTTTCCGGTCGCATGGCCAATGTGGCTCGTGCGTGATGAAACTATTCTAGCTAGGCCGAAAGAAACTGCGAATACTGTTCAACCACGACTTTGAAACTTGCCCGAGGTAACCGGAAAAACTATGCTCTTGGTGATGCGAAGGGCAGCGGCCTTTCAGTTGGGAGTGACATTCGCTGCCGTGGTGCTAGACGAATTTGCAAGCTGACTTTGGATTTGTCTGAAGATGGAACAGAATAAACTGCTGTTGATAATAAACCATATGGATTGGTTTTGGTCGCACCGACTTCCACTTGCCCAGGGAGCGAAGGAAGCAGGATGGGATGTTCATGTTTGTGCCGGGGCTGCCTCGAATAACGAGAAGCTTGAAAAGAATGGATACTCTGGTGTAGGACTACCAAGGAACCCATTGGCCATCATTTTTCAGCTTTGGCGAATCCTGGGGCGTGAAAAGCCCGCAATGGTTCATGTAATAACGCTCAAATACGCGTTCATGGCTGGCCTTGCGAGCCGCTTCTATCCAAAACTCAGGATCGTTCACACGATCGCAGGCCTCGGATATCTATTTTCAGGTCAAGGGTTCTTGCCTGTGTTCTTGAGGTTTCTAGTAGGCCCGTTTTTGAAGTTTGCCTTAAGACATCCACGCGCTAGGATTATTTTCCAAAACCCCGACGATCAGGCTTTGATGATAGAGCAAGGATTCGTGCGTTCCAGCCAAGTACATTTGATTCGCGGCTCTGGAGTTGATCTTAATGTACTTGGCTGGAACGCACGAATCCTTGCTCTATCATCAAAGCCTGATCGTCGGGGTTTTGGAAAATAATCCTAGCGCGTGGATGTCTTAAGGCAAACTTCAAAAAC
>JBCCEO010000765.1:0-4088 GCA_039030255.1 Planctomycetota bacterium
ACTCGCCAAAGAGATTTACGAAACCTATCACCACGAATTGGCATCCATTCCGGGGGTGCATCCGCACTTTGGGGACTCCGCCAAGTTGCTACCGGAAATAGTAGCGGGCTTGGATGACGCTCCTGCTCTTTTCTGGCTAGATGGTCATTGGTCGGGCGGAGAAACTGCTGGCGAGGGGCAAGAATGCCCGGTGGTGGATGAGTTGAATTGTCTAAAGCATCGGCAGCAAGACCTGATTCTCATCGACGATGCGAGGATGTTCTTGAGTGCGCCTCCGCTCCCCCATCAACCAGAACAGTGGCCAACGATTGCAGAAATCGCCTACCTCGTGGGGGAAGATCGTTTCGTGCAAGTCATTGACGATGTAATTTTCATTGTAGGGCAAAACGCCCAGATCAAAGACGCACTCATTGGCTATGCGCAAGCACAAGCCGAGGCAGCGATACAGTCGACAAAGGTCCCTAAGCTCACTCGATTGGCGCGAAAGCTTTTTCAACGGACAACGACGGCTGATGCATCAGAATGCTAAAAACTAACGAACTTGCTTGACGGATTCCCAGCCAACACGAGTCTCGGCGAAGCTTATCCGTTTGCTGCTTCTTGGCTTAACCTATTTTGCGGAAGACGAAAACTTCTGTGCCAAATTTTCGGCGCGACCGCGGCTTGCTTACCCGCCGATTCAAGTTTCGAAATCTTTGGGCGTCACAGCTTTCAATGTCCAATCCTGTGGACTTTTGGGAAACGTCGAGCCTTTCTCTAGCGGCTTGGTCGGCTGGTGGTAATTGCTTATGGCAAGCGACGGGAGATCGACCTACCACTATTCCGCCGACTATTTGTGGCGACGAATAGTTGCAAAGTTAGTTTTGCCGAAGCTTTCTTCCCACAAAATGCACAATCCAATTTTGAACTTGTTATAATTTTCCTGCTGATCCCATGCGCGGGAATACTTCTCGCGGGGTTGGAGACGCGGTTGCAACAGCAAGCTTGCAAACTGCATTCACCACAGAAACATTCATGCGGCAAATGCCACGTGTGGTCCAACGATTCTCCCCGTCTACATTCGTGTTGGATTTAAACGTGTGGCTACCAGGGCGAATCCACGAATCTTGGTTCGCTTACTGAGCAGATTGCTCCGGACTTGCCGCTTGAAACCTTCCTTAGCTTTTTGTGTAGGTCAAATCAACAAATGATAACACTTGCAAGATACTCCCTCTTTTTACCCGCAGTCTTGACTTGTGCAATATTTTGCTGCAGCAACAGTTTTGCCAAGAACAATGCAGCGGCCAAACTGGTACTGAACAAGGGCGATTCTATCTGCCTGATCGGCAACACTCTCGGCGAGCGGATGCAGCACAATGGGCATTGGGAAGCCATTTTGCAAACGCGTTTTCCAGAGATGGAATTGACCGTTCGCAATCTGTGCTTTCCTGCGGATGAAATTGATGTGAGACCGCGTTCTTTGAACTTTGGTTCTCCCGATGACCATTTGAAGCACAGCAAGGCTGATGTGGTGATGGCCTTCTTTGGCTTCAACGAATCCTTCCAAGGCATGGAAGGCATTTCCGATTACAAAACCAAACTCACGCAGTTCGTCAAAGATACGCAAGGCAAAAACTATAGCGGCAAAGCAAATGCAAAAGTCGTTTTAGTTGCACCGATTCCGGTCGAACACTCGAAAGATCCAGCTGTTGACGCGGACGCTCGCAACACAGTCCTAGTCGCCTACTCGAAAGCAACACAAGAGGTTGCAGAGGCCACTGGAGCCGTCTTTGCGGATGTATATGACGGAACGTCAGCTGCCTACGACGCAGCCGAGAATTCCATGACGATCAATGGTTTTCACCTGAGCGATGATGGCTACGCCGAATTTGCGAAGGTGCTTGATTCGGCTCTGTTCGGCAGTGCAGGTGAGTCTGCAACCGCCAGTGAAAAGCTGCTATCGGAAATCAATGACAAGAATTTTCATTGGTGGCATCGCTACCGAGCAGTAAACGGTTTCTCAATTTACGGGAAACGGGGCCAAGCAGGCTTTGACGGTACGTACAACAATCAGCAAGTCATGGAGCGAGAGCGTGCAATCTTGGATCAAATGTGCGCCATTCGGGACAAGCGGATTTGGGATATTGCCCAAGGAAAAGAGGTTTCAGCCGAGCCCGATGACTCTGGCACTCTGCCGTTTTACGAAGTGAAAACCAACTTGGAAGCGGAAATCAAGAAAGGAAAACTTGGGACACTCGAATACTTGCCCGCAGAAGAGCA
This sequence comes from Planctomycetota bacterium, assembly GCA_039030255.1. GTDB lineage: Bacteria > Planctomycetota > Planctomycetia > Pirellulales > Pirellulaceae > Aureliella. The sequence continues at coordinate 2,260 of JBCCEO010000765.1, forward strand.
ACTGAAAGCATTTGAGCTGGCAGAAGGATACGTTATTGAACTGGTCGCCTCCGAGGAACAGTTTCCCGAGCTGGCGAATCCTGTCGCCTTGAACTTTGATGGTCGCGGTCGTCTTTGGGTTTCGACAATGTCTTCTTATCCGCACTGGCAGCCCAAGACCAAGATGGACGATAAACTCTTGATCTTTGAAGATCATGACGGTGACGGTCGAGCAGACAAGTGTATTACCTTTGCTGGCGGACTACACCAACCAACGGGATTCGAATTGGGACATGGCGGTGCCTACGTGGCCGTACAACCGGACATTTTGTTTCTGAAAGACACCGATGGGGATGATCAAGCGGATGTACGAGTTCGAAAGTTGGTTGGATTCGATACTGCAGACTCGCACCATGGTTTAGGAGCCTTTGAGTGGAGCCCAGGTGGCACATTGCACTGCATGGAAGGCATCTTCAAGTACTCGAACATCGAATCTCTAAACGGTCCAATCCGCGCTAACGAAGGCGCAGTATGGGGGTACGACCCGAAATTGGAGCGGTTCAGAGCTTACACCTATTTCGGTTTTACGAATCCCTGGAGTCATACCTTTGACCGATGGGGCCAAGATTATATTACAGATGGTACATCGGGGCAGCACTACTACGTTCCACCATTCACAACCGATTTGGACTTCCCACTTCGACATCGCGGAAGGCGTGACAAGACGGCCAAGGAGAATCCTTATCCTCAAGTTCTCAAGAAGATCGTCCGCCCTTCGACTGGCGCGGACATCGTCTCAAGTTCCAATTTCCCGGACGAGGCCCAAGGTGACTACTTGATCGACAACGTCATCGGCACTCTGGGTGTCCTACAGTATTCGCTTCGTCCGGAAGGATCCGGAATGGCGGGCGACTACAAAGGAACGTTGGTAACTTGCAAGTATGGCAACTTCCGGCCTGTTGATTGCCAATTCGGCCCCGACGGTGCCCTATATATTTGCGATTGGCAGAATGCTTTGATCGGACACTTGCAACATAATTTGCGAGATCCAAATCGTGATCATAGCCATGGACGTATCTGGAGAATCCGCTACGAAGGCAAACCTCTAGCGAAAGTTGTCGATTTAGAATCGGCCAGTACGGACGATGTTGTGAAGGAGCTTGGCAATCCACAAATGCGCGTGCGTTATGCCGCTCGTCGTGAGCTTGCCGCTCGCGATGCCGACCAGGTCGTCCAAGCGATTGCCGGTTGGGTGAAGACAATTGCCCCAGATTCCGAGCAAGGCCAACACGATCTTCTGGAGGCACTTTGGGTACAGCAGTCGCATCGTCGCATTGACAAGCAACTCTTGGAAACAGTCCTCAATTCCGAGGATTACCGTGCGCGAGCGGCTGCGGTACGAGTCGTTTGCGACGCTCGCTTTACCATTGACGGAGCCTTCGATTACATCAAAAGCAAAGTTTCAGATGAAAATCCCCGAGTGCGACGCGAGGCAGTTCGTGCTTGTAGCTTCTTCAAGACGGAGGAGTCAATGGAATCGGCCTTAGAAGCACTCAATGGCGACACTGATTCTTATCTGGAATACACCCTAGAAGAAACTCTCAGGCAGCTTGAAAAGTAACAAGGGTCACTGAATTGACACAAGTGTTCGAAAATGACGTCTTAGCCTAGCGACGGGCTTTCGCTCGCTTGTTAGACTATTGTGACGAATCTAGTACTATTACCTTCAAATTCAAAGGATTTCACATGCGTTCCATACTAATCGCACTCATGATCGTTGGCCTTGTTTCTGCTGGCAGCTTGGTTGCCGAAGACAAGAAAGACTCCAAAGAGCCCAAGCTGGACGGCAT
>JBCCEO010000766.1:0-4076 GCA_039030255.1 Planctomycetota bacterium
CTTTGATATCCCAAATGATAAGTTCAGATGCGTCTTGAAGCTCTCTCTTTTCGCGCGGCTTGATCATTTCTGGGAACAACTTTTCGCCGCTATAGGTTGTCTTCCATATTCCACTCGGCTGAGGCGGCATTACCGAAGGGCCACCAATCTTTGAGGACAACAATCCGGACGCAAACAAAGCCTGGTCGCGAACCATCTCTGCTGACAATCGAAATCGTGGGCCACGCGAAAGCAATCGATTGCGGGGATCCAGTTCCAAATGTTTGGGTGTTATCACGGAACTCTGCTGATAAGTCTTAGACATGACAATCGTTTTGAGTAATTGCTTCATCGACCAACCGTTCTCGCGGAAGTCGACGGCCAACCAGTCGAGTAGTTCAGGATGCGACGGAAGGGTTCCTTGCGTACCAAAATCTTCTTCGGTTTCGACCAAGCCAACGCCGAATAGCTGCGCCCAAACGCGGTTCACTGCGACTCTGCCCGTGAGAGGATTGCTTGGGTGCATGAGCCAGTGGCTGACCCCAAGTCGGTTACGCGGCTCGCCTTCGGCCAATTCTCCGAAGGCAGCGGGGACTCGGGCATCGACCTCTTCACCCTGGTCGAGGAAATTGCCACGATTATGAATTTTGGTAACGCGGCGCTTCTTTTCTGAAAGCTCACGGATAATCGGAGTGGATGGAATCTGTCGCTTGATGGCATCTAGAGCTTTTAGCTCAGCGTACAGTCTTGCGTGAAGATGCTTGGTTTAAGGGTACTCGTTTTGACGAAACATCTTTTCGAGGTACTTTGTCGGCTCCAGATTCGCGTCGAGCCACTTCACGGCATGCGTGCTTGCCAGGATCCGGAAATCGTCGAGCACAAGTCCTTGTCCGTACTGCTGTTCGATTGAAAGTCGGAGCTTGCAATTTTCGCTTGTGACTAAAGGCTGCGAGAGTTCAAAAACGGCGCAGTGCGCTTGAGCCGCCTTGGGGGAAAAGGCCCAGCCAGTTTCCGACTTGCCGTCAATTGCTTTGTCGACTTCCCAAGATTTTTGTGAGAAATCAGCACGAGCTTGTTTGAGTTGCAGTTTTGCAGGCTCCCTGCCCTGCTCCAGCAGTTCGACGACCAATTCATTGATGACCACATTCTTATCCGGCCACTTCCCGCCTGCCGACTTGGGGTCCGTTTCGATTCGCAGAGCTGTTAAACGCTGATTACCGGCAACTTCAAATACGAAACTCCAAGAGTCTTTTTCAGGTAGCTCTTGAGTAACACTAAACGTTCCGCTTTCGTTCTGCTCCAGCGTAATGCCTTGCTTAGAAATGAAATCGACCTTTCGAAGCGGAGCCCAAAGCGGTCGACTTTCGAACTGTACCAGCCAGTCAGATAAAGCCTTGTCGAAACCTGGCGGATTCTCTTTCAGCCGCAATTCGAAATCTACGATATGCGACTCGTGTGCGTCGATTTTCTCCTGTTGCAATTTTGTGGGCGTTGGCAGAATCGGTGCTTCGCGATCGGCATCCTGAGTTTGATTGAAAAAAGCGTAGAGCGAATAGTAATCGCTCTGGCTGATGGGATCGTACTTGTGCGAATGGCACTTTGCGCAACCCATCGTTAGTCCCATCCAGACTTGCATGGTAGTATCGACGCGATCCTTGACGGCAGCGACTCGGAATTCTTCGTCATCCGTTCCGCCTTCTTCATTCTCCATCGTGTTACGGTGGAATGCGGTCGCTAAAAGCTGATCGTTGCTTGGGTTCTCGAGCAAGTCACCCGCCAATTGCTCGACAGTGAATTGGTCGTAGGGCAAATCTTGATTGAACGCATCAATGACCCAATCACGATAACGCCAAATCGTTCTAGCCCGGTCCTTTTCGTATCCTTTGGTATCTGCGTAGCGAGCGAGGTCCAGCCACATCCGCGCCCAGTGCTCACCGAAGGCATCGGATTGTAAAAGACGGTCCACAGCGTCTTCGTAAGCTTGGGGGGAGTTGTCTGCAAGGAAGCGATCAGCTTCTTCAAGTGTTGGTGGTAATCCCGTAAGGTCCAAGCTGAGTCGCCTAAGCAACCACGATGGCTCTTGCGCGAGATTCGGCTCGAGACCAGTCTCCTCAAGTCGTGCAAGAACAAAAGTATCGATGGGCTGTTCGTCCCAATCTGATTTTGTGGTTGGCAAAGCCGATTTGCCAGGCGGAGTGAACGACCAATGCTTCTCGTATTTGGCTCCCGTTTCCAGCCATTGACGGAGCACCTGGATTTCCGCATCGGTGATTCTATGGCCCGAGTCTGGTGGCGGCATGACAGCCTCGGGGTCTTCAGACAAGATTCGAACCATCAATTCGCTTCGTCTTGGATCTCCAGGCAGGATTGCACCAAGTTGAATTGCGGTACTGCGATCATCCAGTCGAAGATCGGCTTCACGCGTGGATTCATCCATGCCGTGGCAAGCAAAGCAGTTTCGCGCAAGGATCGGACGCACATCACGGTTAAATTTAAGCTCGTCGGCGTTGCTATGATGTGACAGATTAGTGCAATTCAGCAGCACGAACGCGACAACATGTAGAATGGTTGCAGCCGTGGACTTGATCGAATGCTCGAAGCACATAGGAAGCTAGGCGAGGAAGAGGCGAGGGAAATGCTGGCAAGTCTGACCTATTCTAGCACGAAGCGATAGGGTGTGAGTCTTAAATACTAGCATGAAGCGAAGCGAGTACGTGATTACAAATACAAAGCGTGAGCGAGTGAATCGATAGCAATGGTCAACGCCGAGTCCTTCCTCCTTTGCGCTTCGTACTTACTCGCTTTCTCTTTGTGCTCGTTTTTCAAAGGGTAAGAAGGTTGATCAGCCTGCCTATTCCTTCGTTGGGTTCTCCTTTTTTAACCCTCCTTTTCGAAACTCAAACTTTCTGGGGCTCCCGCCTTTAATGAAACCGATTGTTACTTCCAAAATCCCACTCTCTGTCAATTCATAGCGAATGCGTTTCGGGTAATCGTGCCGAGGATTGTCAAAAACGGCAACATTTGCGGTCAATTCTGTGGCTATGAATTCTGTAGCAGTTCTTCCACCGGGTTGAGCGAAGTAAACCAATCCGTCTTCACGCTCCACGACACGCAGAAACTCAAAGGCACTCATTTTCTCTCGCGAAACAGTTTGTGATGTAGCCAGCATTGCACCGCCGCGAGGTGGCCCCCAACGTTCTTCGACCGTCGTCGTTCCGGACTTCCCACGAACGGCAACCCAATTGCCAGCGAGCCATTCCAAATCACCGATTTTTGCATTTGCATATCCAGGCATCGGAATATCCTCAGCGTGGCGATAGAGTCCGATGGATTTGTACTTGGCTGGTGAGCCGATTTGTACAGTAACCAAAAGCCCTTCATTGGTGACTCTGAATTCTCTGCGTATCAGTCCTTCCGGTTCTTTGCCAGGCTCGCGTACATAAGTCGTCTCATAGGCGAAGACGCCATCTTTCCATTCCGCTTGGTAGCGTGCGAAAGTTCCATCTTTTGTTCCAGCCACATCCGTGTTGGAACCGTCCAACGCGACCCGGACATCTTTGTGGCCCGAACCGTGCCCGCTGACGAGAATGACTGCCTTACCCTGGCTACTTAGCGAAAACTTCGCGCTCATTGGCGGCCCCAAGTATTCGAGCGGTTTGCCCTCTGTCCGATCCTCGACGTAAATCCATTCCCCATCTAAGGACTGCAGCTCTTCTGCCGAAGATTCCGAGTGAAGCAGGCCCATTGGGAAGGCAGAAAGTAGAAGCAAAGGAATAGTCGAAAGGGAGGAACGAAAATACATCTCGGAAATATCCTCTTAGAAATCAGGCCGCGAATTCAGAGTGGGCAGTATGTTCTTTGGAACAACAGCCAAGAGATCAATTCTAGTCTCGGCCTGCACCGGCGCCTTCCACGAGTCGGTAAAGGCGTCCAGATTTAAGAGCCTCGGACGCCGCGAGTTGGTGGCCGCTTTGCCGTTGCACCATCTAATCCGCGGTTGAGCCACGGTAGTTCGAAATCGATATGAGCCTGCGATGCAAAAGTGCGGAAGATGGAATATTGTCTGGAGCCAGGAAGGTAATAAAAATGCGCCTAAA
>JBCCEO010000767.1:0-4067 GCA_039030255.1 Planctomycetota bacterium
CAATAAAGCGAAAGAAGATCTCCAGTGCTTCCTCCCGATCCACGTCGCGAAATGGATCATGCATATGATCAGCGAGGATCTCCAACTGGCAGTTTTCGTGCGTCAATTCTGCAAACCGAATGGAGGCCTTATGGCATGTCTTTTGATCTGCCGATCCGTGCGAAAGCAGTAGTGGCACTGGAGGTGACGGGTTATTTTGAAGCAGCCAGCGCCCTGAGTCCAGTAGTGCAGCCCCCAATCTCAGAGACAGTGAGCTATGAAAGACCTCGTCGTTGCGCAGCGCTGCCTGCTCAGAGGGATCGCTCATTAGTTTTTCTGGTTTCGTGTGCGAACTGATGCAACGATTAGGCACCAATCGCATCAGGCAACGAAGCAAAAACTCTAGCGGCCTCGCCGGAGGACGTACGGCCTCAATCATCGGGCTGGACGCAATGACACATGCTGGCTGAAAGTTGCGACGCAATGTATAGTTCATCACCAAGTTGCCGCCCATACTGTGCCCGAACAATACAGTGGGTTTTTCGCGTCCGATCCACTGCAACATCGCACCAATATCATCCAGCATCGATTCATATGAATCAACGCAGCCACGCTTCTCTGGGCTCTTTCCGTGCCCTTGCTGATCAAAGCAAACCACTCGCAGACCGTGGGCAGCAAAATCTTGTGCCAGTCTCATGTAGCGTCCGCCATGCTCGCCCAAGCCATGAGAAATCAGAACGGTAGCATCGTAATCTTGCTGGCTGCCCCATTGGTAGACAAACTTTCTCCGCTGCGAATCAACCTGCTCCCATCCTTGATGCATTGAAAAGTCAACTGCCTGGGAATCCGTTTTGGCTTGATGCATCGTTTCACTTCCAATTGTTGCTCGAGTCAGCCTGGATTTAATATGCCGCTCGAAGAATATCTTCCAAGTCGCTTTGGGTCGGCGTGCGGGGATTGATATCCATCAATCGTTTGATCTCAAATGACTTTGCAGCCAATTCCTGAATCGCATCTGCGGACATTCCCAGTTCGCGCAGCTGTGTGCGAATACCGATTCTTCTCTGCATAACCTCGACGAGCTCAATCGCGAAGTCTGCCATCTGGGCGCTGTTGAAATCGACCTTAAGCTGCTTATCGCCAAGGAGTAAAGTTGCAATCTCAGCAAATTCCGCCTCGCGTACTCCTCGATTATACCGCATGACATGTGGCAGCAGTAAGCCGTTGCCTTCGCCATGCCCACAGTGTGTTAATGCGCCGATCGGATATTCCAAAGCATGCACGATTCCTACACCACTGTTGGAAAATGCCATACCAGCCAAGGTCGCCGCCAGAGCCATGTCGTCTCGCAAGGCTGGCGTTGGATCTGCAATAAGCATTTCGAGGGATTGCCCCACCAATCGAATGGCTTCCGCTGCTAGCATTTTGGTTAAACGATAGCTTCCCTCGTATGCGCGAGCTTGAGGATCGACACCGCTCATCTCGCTGAAGTCACGATTCGTAAATGCCTCAACTGCGTGCACCAGAGCATCGATACCACTTTCTGCAGTAACACGCTTAGGGCAAGAATCCGTCAGAGCGGGATCCACAATCGCCATGCTCGGACGAAGCCACTGCGATAGTGTGCTGACTTTGACACCCGCCAGTTCATCTGTCAGAACCGCCGAGTGGGAAACTTCGCTACCCGTTCCCGATGTTGTCGGCAACGCAAAGACCGGCAGCGTCGGACCTGGCACATTGTCGAAGCCAAAATAATCTTGGGCCGATCCACCGTTCCTTAAGACGTTAGCCGTGATCTTGGCCACATCCAAATTGCTTCCGCCACCAATTCCAACCACACAGTCGACCTCACCGGAGCCCGCTGCTGCAATGGCTGCCTCTGAAATAGCTGCCTCTGCAATCGCAACGCTTGGCTCTGCAACTCCGCCGTCGAAAAGAACAAAGTCACCCAGTTGTTCAAGCAACTGGGAAACGATTTCAAGCTGTAAGAGCGTAGTATCCGTGACGACCAGTGGACGCTTTAGCTTTCGTCGCTGAATTTCTTCGGCGAGCTGAAAACGGCAACCGCGGCCGAATTTGATCGAACCAGAAATTGCGAATTGCCAAACGGTGTTCAACTGCGCTGCCTTTGATTCGCGATTCAAAATGAGGGAAAATCCTAGGTTTGAGTCGAGACATTCTAAACGGAAAATGCACGCAACGCATTGCCAGCTCGTTAGCTGGAATGACAGTTTTAGTGCCGAATCAACCCAACGCGTCAGTTTTGAATTTTCGCGTTTTCAGTGTGCAAATTGATTTCGCAACATAACGTTAGAGCATACCGTTAGTAGACGATTACGTGACTCTACCTCGGAAGAGTCATTGGTAATGCGAGGATTGCGGCAGATTTGCTCACCCCTGCTGCCAACCCACGAAGCGCGTATGCCCAGTCAGCCTCACCACAAACGGGCGGATAAACTGAAAACGCACAATTTCAATACGCGTCATGCAGGCACCATCACGACTCCGCGTCTCAGACGCAATGCGAAAATTGGCACGGGCAAGCTAATTTTGAGTCTTGCGTTGAAATAGCAGTAAAGCGCTGAGCGTCTTAGAATCTTGAAGCTTGCCTGCCCTTAGCAAGGAATCTATCTCAGCAAAACTCATCACCTGCGTCTGAATTTGCTCGCCTTCCTCTAGCGCTTGTTCGCCAGCAGTAAGTCCGCGGGCAACGAAAGCGTACATTTTCTCGTTCAAGATACCTGGGGACATGTAGAACTCGCCCAAGGGCTCGATTGATTCACAACGGTATCCCGTTTCTTCAATAAGCTCGCGTTGCGCCGTTTCAATTGGCGGTTCCGGTGGTTCCAATGTTCCGGCTGGCAACTCTAGCAGTTCAACATCGATGGCCATGCGATAGTTCCGGATAAGGCATACATGATCATCATCCACAAGAGGCAGAATGACGACGGCGCCCGGATGCTGAATGACTTCTCGAGAATGGTTGCTACCATTTGCCAATTGGATCGTGCGACGTTCGATCGTAAATCGGGCCGCCGTATAGAGATGCTCGCTACTTCGAATGCGTCTCGACTGGCTCACCGAAAGAACTTTCTTCTAGCTATTCGCATGGGCAGGCGGAGGGTTTTCAAACCCAAGGAACCCGGCGGTAAGCTCCTTAACCAGCCATTCTGCGGTCCGGTGTCTCTTCAACCAATTCGTTGACTGAAGGCCGATAACGATACTGCATCAAGTACGCGTCCTCGGTCGTGTCCTCGTAGTAATCCCGCAAGACGGAAATTGCACGGAATCCTAGATCCTTAAAGAACAACTGAGCATCTAGGTTGGTTTCTCGAACTTCAAGCATGATCCGACTTCTTCGCTCGACGGATAGCTTGCTAACCAACTTTTCGACCATCGAGCTGCCGACGGACTCGCGACGGCATACCGGAGCTACCGCAAAGTTGAGAAGGTGCAGGCGATTCTTGTGAAGTTCGTAGATCATAAAGCCTACAACTTTATCATCTCTCTCAGCGACCATCCCGATGCAATTGCGTTGTCGCAAGCAACGGATGAATTCTTCTTCCGACCATGGAAACTCGAAACTTGCATCTTCAATCGCAAGTACTGAAGGCATGTCTCTGCGAATCATCCATCGAATGTGTACGCAAGACTGGCTTCTCTCGGCCGTGGTCATGGGGTTCCCTCCGAAGTGTCGTATAGCCCGATCCAATTCCGTGCAATGCTTGCAATGCAAGCTAAGCTGGAAGGGCATGCATGCGATTCTCCCGAATCGGTCGTGGATAGTAGCAGAACGATTCGTGGTCGCCAATATTGAAAAGGCACCTGCAAAACGAATTCGCAATCTCTCTTATCGTGTCAGAAATGCTGGCTCCGCGAGTTCGAATTATCAAACTAAAGAAAATGCTTTGAGGGTTTGAAGTCATTGAGTCACTTGCAAACAAGACTCGCGCGACCCAAAATGACCGCGCCGCACTTGAGAATGACTCCAGCCAATCGCAATCTTAATAATTCCCGATCGAATAACAGGTTAAAATAATTGTTATTCGGTGGCACGTTCGCGATCAAATCCGTCATCGGAGGTTGCG
>JBCCEO010000768.1:0-4054 GCA_039030255.1 Planctomycetota bacterium
GGGGATGGCAATGCCACTTGTGCTGCCGCAGGTTGTGTCGCAGAAGAATCTCTCTGCGGCGAAAACTCGGAGGTCTTGACTCCTTGGCCGGCAGCACTTGTACCAAGTGCAGTTGTAACTGCACTTGGGGCCATCGTTGGTGGGGCCGCAACAGGTCCAAGAGCCTTCCAAGCATCCAGGATTTGTTGCCGCTGCATTCCTTTGGAAAGCAGATACTGCTCTTCCTTTTTGATGCGTGTTTCCACTTGTGGATCTTGCTCGTTGAGCATTTTTCGAGCTCGAACGGCTTCAGCCCAGGCTCGGGCTGCACCAGTTTGATCTCCCGCGTCGAGTCGCTGGATGGAGTAATCTATCCATCCAAGAACAAAGGCCGCGTCGACGTTCGATTGAACGGCGGCCGCAGGCTGCGATGTGGGTAATTCTTGTGCTCCAACTTGGCCCAACGCTGCTGATGTTAGTAGCAGCGGAGATAGTAAAGCGGACCCAAGCCACGCTTTACAGACGCTCCTATTCAGGATTCGTTTTAGCCAAAGTCGCTTCTGTTTTGAGATGTCCTGACTCAACGCGACACTCCTTCTTCGCGATGGTGGGTAACCGGTTGCCCGGCCGTGGCGAACAATACTATTTGCCGCTTCCACGGCCATCAGACAGCTAGCCAGACTCCGAAGAGCAAGATTTCGCCGTCTGCAACATCCAAAGGAAGAATCAACCTTCCCTTTGGGAGTGCATGTGATTGGGCAAAAGCATCCTTGCTAAGGCCAAAGCACACGTTCCAAGGGGAATACCGAATCCCATCGGATGTCGTCAATGTTTGTTTTCGGCAGCTGCTGTTAAAATATTCTGATTATTCCGGCAAAGTAATGTATTTTGGTCGTATCGATTATCAGGCGGATTGCTAGCGGTCGTTTTCACCCTGCAATTTACTGATTCTACTTGTCAGCTGACGGAGCGTCGCACCAAGCTAGCATCCGAAGCTCCAGCAAACCGCGCGGCAAAAATTCGATTTGAGTTCTTCAAGACTCGTTCGCAGATGAACTGTTTGTAGTTTCTAATTCTTTCCGCTTATGCAATCTTTGCTCGGACCATTCGTCCCATCAGACATCACGACCTCCGGAGTTTAGTCCATGATCGCGGGAGAAACCGTCCTCGAACGCAACCATCGCATATTTGGAGTCGAGCATCCAGTCGCTTTGGTTACTGGTAGCCGCGCGCCGCGAGTTGGCAACGCAATCGCAGCATTGCTGGAAGATCAAGGGTTTCAATTGGTTTACCATGGCCATCGCGAGGACAGCGGCCAAGCTTCCGGCAATTCTCCTGACGCTTCGTCGACGGTATTCGGAGCCGTGGAAGAGGAACGCAATGTACGTCAGTGGTGTGAACAGATTCTTGGGCACCATGGCCGAATCGATCTGTTGGTGAATTCGGCCGCCATTTGGGAACCCAAGGACTTGGAGGAAACGAGCAGTCAGGATTTCACGCGTTTCTTTGAAGTCAACAGCCTGGGTGTCGCCCTGCTCTGCAAGCATTTTGGACTCGCAATGGTCAAGCAGGCTTCAGGCGGTGCCATCATCAACATCGGTGACTGGGCAGTCGCGCGACCCTACCCCGATTTTTCGGCTTACTTTTTGAGCAAGGGCGGGCTTGAAACGCTGACGCGAACGATGGCTGTTGAATTAGCGCATCGCAATCCGAGAATTCGGGTGAACGCGATCCTTCCCGGCCCTGTCTTGTTGGCTGATGAGATCGATGCACAGCGAGAACAGAGAATCGTTGAGGAAAGCTTGTTAAAGCGCGCTGGTACAGCCGAAGACGTCGCAACGGCCGCGTTGTTCTTGGCGACCAGCCTTTTTGTAACTGGTGTTTGCTTGCCGGTGGACGGTGGACGCTCTATCCATGCAGGCGTCAACTCAGATGCAATTGCTCATCCTCGGGTATCCTAGGTGGACTGCCCGTTTCGAGTTTGATTTGATTCTTGGAGAGTGCCAGTGAAAGCATGTGAGCTATGCGGTCGCGTGACAAAAAAGGGGACGACCGAGCACCACTTGATTCCGCGAACTTGTCACAAGAACAAGTGGTTTCAAAAGAATTTCACAAGAGAGCAAATGGCACAAACCGTCTCGCTGTGTCGCGAGTGTCATAATGCTATCCACAAGTTCGTGCCCAAAGAAAAGGCGCTTGGCCGATACTACTACACTTTGGATCTGCTACGCAGCCACCCACAGATTGCTGGCTTTATCGAATGGGTGCGCAAACAAAAGTAGACTAGATCAGCGGAACGGCCGGGTGTCTACCTCTTCATTAATAAAGTTCCAGAGGTGGCGAACTTCTGTTGTGTATTTAGATGCTTCGTTCCTTGCTCCGATGGACTTTCCTAGAGCTGCGTGCTCGGGGAAAACGCGTCGCTTACGGCTAGCCGTTTAGCGGCCGTTAAACGAGTTCTTTGTGCTGGACTCAGGCACAGATCCTAGGCGAGGTGGATGGCGAGCTTAGAACCTTCTTCGGAGCACGACGAGGCTGCGATCGGCGGCGGACGAGCCGTCTTCTTCTCCTGGATTCATGGGCAGCATGCGAGCCAGGTGATCGGCAATGTCTTCAACAGCATCGTCCTGCATTTCTTGCACCATAGCGAGCAAGCCGTCTTGAGAAAAACCGCCTCGAGACAATCCGCCAAGTACGTCTGCGGAGGCAATCACGAGCAGTTCGCCGCCTTCTAGGTGCAAATGCTCATTGTAGAAACGCGTGTCTGGCTGTTCGGCCAGGGGAGTTGGCGTTCCGTTGACTCTTCGCATTCCGCGTTGGCTGATCATGAAGGCCTGGACATCGCCGGTGAGCGACAATTCGGCGGCGCCGGATTCAGGATGAATCTGCACATAGCACAGCGAGCTGCGCCAGTCGGCGTCTTCGACGTCCCACAGAATGTCGTTGGCCTTACGTAGCACTTGAGACGGTTTGTGGCGTGCGTTCCAGCAAGTTTCGACCACCGTCTGAACGCTGGTTGCGACCAAAGCTCCTGCAGGGCCGCTGGAAACGGCAGCCCCAATGCCCAGACAGATTTGCTGATTCTTGTTGACCGTCCAGGTGTGGAAGTTACCACCGAGTGCTTGTCCTTGGAATGTCCAACCACTGATTTCATAGTCTTGATGCAACGGTTGCCGACTTGGCAGGCGGGAAGATTGAACCATGCTGGCTTCTTCAAGCAGTCGTCTGGAAGCACGTGTACGCAGGACTTCATCTGCCAAGACGCTACGTTCGATATCGACCAACACCTTGTCGGCCGCAGAACGGGCAATTTCAATATCGCTTAGGCTAAAGTCGCGGACATGTTGGCTCCAAAGCCAAAGCGTGCCTTGTGGCATTGTGGGAGAGCCAATCGGCAGGCATAGCGCGGCCGCAAAATTTTCCGGACAATTCCACTCAGGAGCCAACTTAGTGTTTTCGACAAGCACGGCATTGCCCATCAGGGCTTCCAAGTCTGCCAACGCACCTCGCAACTGCCGCGGGGCTTTGGTTAATGCAGATTTGGGCAAGCCGTGGCAGACTCGCATCTTGAGTTCGCTGGTCGCGTCGTCAAGCAAGTAGATGGCAGCAGCGTCACTGGCGGTCTGCTCCGATGCACGTTGCAGCGATTCAATTAGCCGTTCCGAAAGGGCCTCAGCTTCTTCACGACGCACGCTTACACCTAGCGCAGTCGCAAGTTGAGCCTCTTGTAGCTCAATTGTCCCTTCCGCACTGCGGAGATCCTGCACGAGTCGATCGAGTTGCTCTAAGAGGGCCCAAGCTTCATCTTCACTAGTGACATGACCTGCCCCCTGCGGATCCAAAGCCCCATCAATCGGATCAGCGCATATCAACTCGACGCGTTTTCGAAGCGGTAGAACCACGCCTTCTTCGGACAATTGTCGCTGGTGCGGTGTGCCTTGGAGCGGACGAGGCAGCCAACCCGTCGCATTGGAGCAAATATCCGCCACATCAAACTGGGCGTCAGCACAATAAAGCTCCGCTAACGGTACGATAATTCTCCTCTGCCGTACCAAAACGACAAGTGGGATAATTA
>JBCCEO010000769.1:0-4049 GCA_039030255.1 Planctomycetota bacterium
AAACGCGATTCTTTACGTCGTTAGGCTTATTCATAGGGTGGCCGAAGACACCAGACGCATTTTATTGCTAATTTTCACCGTAATCTGTATGCCAGCATTCTTTTCTTTGAACGATTTCAGGTTTCTTTTCAGTTCGGCTCGATTTTGAACCTAAGGTTGCCTTTCAATTGCAGATGTTCATCTCGAACATGTTCAAGTCATTTAGGGAACAGCCTGAGTTCCTAATCGTCTCCTAACTTCCAGCCGACAACGTTCCGTTCGGGTGTAGCTTGCACACGCCTCCGCGCGACTGTCCTGATTTCACGTTCAGGATGAAGTTTTTTGAGGTTGAGTATTGATGCACTTTCTCCCCAAAAGATTTCAGGCGATCGATACCTCATTGTTGCATGGCATTCATCTCGCGATGCGTCGTTGAGCAAACACACTGCTTTATTGCTTGTAAGTCCAGATTCGTTTGACCCAACACCAATTCGATAACCCTGCTCGTTTAGGACGATCGCGCAACACCAGTTCTATATCCGCAACCCAGTTCGAAACTGTGCCATCATCTTTGTAGATTTTCGTGTTAAAAAAGAAATTGGATGACAGAACCCCGGTCAGTACTTCATCTCTGCGATGGACCAAACAACAAGCGGGAATTCTCGCTAAAATCAAAACGGCAAATCAGCTGAAAACAATGGGCCAGTAGCAATTACCGAGGGTTAAGAAATGCCTAGACGGCAGGATGCGTCGCCTTCCACGCGTGAGGCACACGCAAAGAGCATCTTTTTAGATGCATTGGACGTCCCATCTAATCAGAGGTTTGCGTTTATTAACGCTCGCTGTGCGGGCGACAGTGACCTCGAAATAGAAGTTAGCAGGCTAATCGACGCGCACGGGGAACCAGGCACGCCCTCCGTCCTGGATTTAGATTTTGGAAGAATCCTGGCCACCGAGTTGCGTTCGGAGAATCCGGCCTCGGCTACTGGATTGGCAAATTACAGACTTGGCAAAGAGTTAGGGGCTGGCGCCAGCGCATACGTGTATCTGGGTGAGCAGACACGGCCAGTTTGCCGCAAGGTCGCCATCAAAATGTTGCGAACAGATGCCGTTAGCAACAGTAGCCTAATGAACCGATTTCAATTTGAACGAGAAGCACTTGCGATGATGGCCCACCCCAATATCGCGAAAGTGTTAGATGCGGGAGAATCAGAGCAAGGTATTCCGTTCCTTGTGATGGAGTACGTCGATGGTGTCCGAATCTCCACATATTGTAACGAAAAGAAGCTTACGATCGAAGAACGTCTGCGCCTACTGTTAGACGTCTGTAGTGGTGTGCAGCACGCGCACCACAAGGGCGTCATTCACCGAGATATCAAGCCGTCCAATGTCCTGATAACGACCATCGATGAAGAACCAACCGCAAAGGTCATCGATTTTGGAGTTGCGAAACTAGTCGGTGATCGGGACTTTTCTTTTTTGGAATGCACTAGAGCCGGACAAGTTATTGGTTCTCCCGCATACATGTCGCCTGAGCAAATTTGTTGCGAACAGAACGTAGACCTGCGAACTGATATTTATGCTCTGGGAGTGTTGATGTACGAAGTGTTATCAGGCCGCCATCCCTTTGTAAATCTTGAGGATTACCCTTGCTCATTTGAAACTTTGAGCAAGAGAATCCTTGATAGCCAGTCGAATAGCTTTTCCGCAATAGAAACGCTGGCAAATTGCGAAGATATCGCCAATTGCAGACAGCTCACTCCAGACAAGCTAGCGGCCAAACTGAAGAAGGATTTGAATTGGATAGTGACGAAATGCATGTCTACAAATCGAAATGAAAGGTATGCCTCAGTCAACGAATTGGCACTCGACATCGAAAGGTTTCTTCGCGATGAGCCGGTGTTGGCGTCTCCGCCTTCACACCTGTACAAAGCAACGAAATTCATCAAACGAAATCGAGGGCTCGTTGCGGCAGGGATGCTAGTTGTACTGTGTCTCGTCACCGGACTGATCGGCACAACAATTGGAATGCGAATGGCGCTCGACCAGAAGGCTGTTGCTGAAAGCGAAAAAGAACAAGCGATTCTTGAGAAGAACCGCGCCGACGAATTCTCCGTGATCTTGCAGAACACGTTTGACAACATTGGCCGAGAAATCACAGAAAAAGATGATTCTCACTACCGTGGAATTGTTAGGGCCTCTCTTAGTCGTGCGATTCGAAGGCTTGATGAAAACGACAAGATCGCGACAGAAGTGAACCTTGAGGTCCGATTCAAAGTGGCGGGAATGCTGCTGGACATAGGTCTGGCAGACGAAGCCGAAATTCAGTACGACATCGCAGCCGATTCTGCAAAACGGCTGTTTGGAGATGAAAGTCCCGCCTATTTGAGTGCTTTGGCTTCTTTAGCTGTAGTTTTCAACCGGCAAGAAAAATTGGATGAAGCAGCAAGAGTAAACAGGACTGTCCTTGAGATTCAAGAGCGAATACTAGAGCCTGGGCACATTGATATCGCCATTACAAAAAACAATCTTGCTATGGGCAAAAAAGACAGTGAATCAGTCTTGCTACTGGAAAGCGTACTCCAAACATATCCCATAGAAGTTGGAGGCGTACACCACACATTTTACTCGGCAGCGCAACAGAACCTTGGCAAAATTCTATCTAAACTGGAACGTTACGACGAAGCAATAAAAGTACTTGATGTGCTGTTGGCAGACCAAGAAGAACATCTTGGTGAATCGCATCCGCGCACGTTGCTTGCGCGATTCCATCTCGCAACGACGTTAAAAAAGAACGGAGAATTATCGCGTTGCTACAAAACTGTCGAGAAACTATGCGAAATTGACGCTCGAGATTATTCGCCAAAAATAGAACATCTCGAACTTTTGAGCCAAGTACAGCGTCAACTTGGACTCAACACAGACGCGATCGAAACAGCCGAACTCACTCTTGCCTTGGCGAAAGATACGGACGACGACAAGACAGTTGAGATCAGAGAATTCATTGCAAACTGCAAGTCAGGATTGAACGAGTATCCACCGTCGGGAACCGAGGGAGCACGGGATCATGAATAACGAGAAGATCGCCTCAGAAGATATCTTGCCGATTGTCTATGATCGCCTTAGGAGTTTTGCCAAGGCGCGATTTACACAGAACGACTCCTTGTACGGAACAGAACTAGTTCACGTGGCCTACCTCCGGGTTGCTGGAGCTGGGAATTGGGAAAGCGAAGCGCATTTCTTCGGAGCAGTTAGAAACGCAATGAAAAATGCGATTGCCGATCACCTGAGAAAAAAAGCCTCCGAAAAACATGGCGGCAAACTCCGCCGAACCAAATTTGATGAATTCGACATTGAGGGCAAATCGGCGTTGCCTGAAATCATTGCCCTGAGCGAGGCGATCGATGAATTGGAACAACACGATGATCGTGCCGCCAGAATCGTGACGCTAAGATTTTTTGCCTGCATGTCCGAGGATGAGGTGGCTGAAGAGCTTGGAATCTCGAGAAGAACCGTCTCACGTGATTGGACGTATGCAAAAGCTTGGCTAAAAGCACAGTTGCAATAGATATTTGGGAGCAGCACATAGAGACCGCTTAAATAACACTACGCTGCACACGAAAGACTATGCCCCAAATATACCCTCACTCGAAGTACGCCTGTTGGCATTTTATAATCGGTAGCCGAGTCGGCGACGATTAGAACCACAAAGTATTCGAGGCAACATGCGGCGGCTTTTGGTTCTTAGCCTTCGCGAAGAATCAATTTTGCTCCTCGCTCAAGATAGGCTTCCCATAACTCGTCCCGTCACATTTTGCTCGCTACACTCTCAATCAAACCATCTACGGTTAGTTTCACTGGCTTGTGTTCGCTCAACGAAAGTAAGTGATGTTATCGAGCTCCAGTATAGAAGCACTCTAAGCCGCACTCGTAAGCGCACGGTGAAGTACGGTTAGTTTTTGGTGGATCTGGCGCGTTCGGCTTTTCGAGCTTGAGCGATCTTCCATTGGTGGCTGGGATTACTTTCGAGCCAGCGTTCGGGGAGGAGATTGGAGAGGTCTTGTTCGTCG
>JBCCEO010000770.1:0-4038 GCA_039030255.1 Planctomycetota bacterium
CAAAGACTCAATCTTCGACGCCGCGCTAGCATCTCGGAACTTACGGGCGAAGCCCTGCAGAACTTGCTTCAAATCGATGGCAAGTTTCTCACCACGATGCGCCTTCTAATGATCGCACCAGGCAAGTTGAGCCATGAATTCTACATCGGTCGACGAGTTCGTTACATCAGCCCAGTCACTCTGTTCATGCTAGTGGCTGGCCTAATGTTCTTACTCGTCGAGTGGAACGCTTCGCAGCCTGTGCAATCTGAGGATGTGATTACAAGAAACAAATCGTCAATTACTGTAAATCTCATGCCTGGCTTCAACCTAAATTTTGTGCAGCGCGACAAAAACCTGATGCAATTGAGTCCGGAAGAATTGGATCAATACCTTCAAGAAGAACTGAAAGTGAAGCGTGGAGATTTCGGCTACTTCATTTCCGAGCGAGCACTTACCTTGATGCAGAAAAACAAAGTGCATGAGTTTCGTCAATCATTGGCAGCGATGACATACCGCTCAATCGCACTATTGATTCCAATGATGGCGTTTCTAATCGTCATCTTTCACTACCGACAGGCTTTAAGGTTTGCGGACGCTGCAGTTTATTGCTTGCACTTACATTGCGTTTTCTTCTTGGTAGGAATTTTGCTGCTTGTTCTACCTAATAGCGCAATGCGTGACTACACGATGCTCGTTTTGGCACTCCCCCTCGTCGCTTATTCTGCGCGAAGCCTGCAAATCGCATTCGGCAACTCATGGTACATCGCCTGGTTCAAAGCAATCGTAATCTTGCTGCTGCATGGGTCGGCAGTCGTAGTCTTAACATCCTTACTATCACTTTGGATCATTGTTTCCATCTGATGCACCGGACTCGATAACTAGGGCAGCAAAGTAGGTCTGCTCATCAGGCACCGTGGCTAGCGCATCGCGTCCATTAGCCGGATCGTACTTGCAACATGACGATCTTGATTGGCGCGAGACCAGCCCAACCAGATTAGCTGTCGCGCAATTGCCGCATACTGTTACGAGCCTGCGTAAGAAGCGGGCCAACGCTGTTCTCAGGAATACCCATCCGCGCGCCGATGTCGCTATAACTTCGATGCTCAAGATGGTAAAGTCGAATCGCGGTGGCTTCATTCAATGACAACTTGCTCAATAGAGCTTGCACTTCTTCTGCGTTATCCAAGTCAGGTACTTCGCCGTTCTCACTTTTGACTTCTAAGTGAGGATCCGGAATCAAGTTGGGAAGCTTACCCAAACGTCGAGCCACAATTCGACGAGCCACAATAACGAGGTAAGTACCCAAGGAGCTCTGGCCCTGAAATCGCCGCAGAATAGCGTAATCGTTGTCCACGAGAGCGAGTAAAATCTCGGCGACCATATCGTCGCGGAGGTGGTCAGGAACACTCGGAAATCGTTTGGCCGCCGTAGAAGTTACAACGTGAGTCAGCAAAGCCAGATAGCGGTCGATGAAGGCTTCCCAAGCACCGTCTGCCCGGGCTAAGCAGCGGTTCAAAAGCTCTCGATCAAAATCGGATAGAACCATCTAATCTTCGTCAGTACGCCATAGAAAAGCAAAAAGGAGCGTCTGCCGCTTCACAATCGATCTCAACGAACAAACTCTAACTGTAAGACTTACCGAAGCAGAAGGCCTTCACTGGATATGCGTTTCTAACCAGCGTGAAAAATCAGTAGTTGTCATAAAATTGGTCGTCAATCAATTGCTTGAGGAGCAAAATTACTTTCTCCCCCTGAAACCATGGTAGGTGGTCCAAGGATGTCAATCAAGCTATCGTGCAAAACGCCAAGCGAAAAGGCTCATTTTTCGTTCATTATGAACCGAAATACCTGCTCGGCTTGTCGTAGCTTGACACTATTTACGGGCAGGCATAGGATCAGCCTGAAAAGTTTGGATGCCCGATATCCCCAAGAATGAGGTTCGAGAATCATACTTTTGCGTCTGAATGATCTAATCAGTGCCATATGAGCGGTCCGAAGTCCGCAAAGCGCCCACTCATGAATCCGCCGCTTTAGAAGACGGCTAATTGCTTCAAACTCGTAGAAAGTTCTCCTCATGCCTCACGTCGTCGCAGAACCTTGTGAGCGATGCCGCTATACGGACTGTGTAGAGGTCTGCCCGGTGAATGCTTTTCATTCCGGCAAAGACATGCTGTATATCAATCCCGATGAGTGCATCGATTGCCAAGCTTGTGTTGCCGAGTGCCCCGTAGATGCAATTTTCTATGACGACGATCTACCGGATGAGTGGAAGAAGTACATCGAAATCAACGCCGCGATGTCCCAAGAGTCGGAACTCATTACCGAGAAAGAACCTCCGCTAGCGGAAAGCTAAACCGTCACCTAGAACCAAGCCGAAACCTGCAAATCCAAAACAGTACGCCAGCACTCTTCCATCAAGAGTGCTTTTTTTTGTTTAAAATCGCGGCATGCGGTAAACTCAACTTACCGTCCTTGCTCTCGTTTTCTCTTGGACCTCCAGGGCCCCTTCGCAATGCTTTCACTTAAAAACTTTCCCTTGCTCCATCCCTCTTTGCTGTGCTTGCTTTGCATACTCTGTTGCGGACAGACCAGTTTTGCTCAGCGCCTGAAATCTCCCGAAGTTAACGAAAATGGGACCGTCACGATACGGCTCATTGCCCCGAAAGCAGAGTCGATCAAAGTGCGGATTTCGCGTGTACCAGACGGCCAGTTTGAGTTGACCAAGAATGATCGCGGTATGTGGGAAGGCACTTCCGCTAGCCTCCCTGCCGGTATCCACGAGTACAGCCTCATCGTGGACGGAACGAAGCAGCTCGATCCCCACAATCGCTGGATCAAAAAGTGGTACACGCTAGATTGCTTGGTCGAAGTGCCAGGGAAGACTCCCTTGCTATCGGAGAGTCAGGCAGTGCCTCATGGTGCATTGCATATTCATACTTACCGGTCGTCGATCACGGACACAGACCGCAAACTAGTCGTCTACACTCCACCGGGCTACGAGACGGCCGAGCAGGAAAGGTACCCGGTTGTTTATCTACTCCATGGCTTTGGCGATGACCAACTGGCTTGGACGGAAGTTGGCCGAGCAAACTTAATTGCGGACAATCTAATTGCCCAGAAGAAGATTCCGCCGATGATCATCGCTATGCCTTATGGGCACCCTGAACCGCTGCCCTACGGGGATCGCGACCCCAAGTATGGTCCTGAGAATGATGCGAAGATGAACGACGATATGATGAAAGATGTTGTTCCAATGACGGATAGGCTTTATCGCACCGATCCAGTCGCAAGGCAACGAGCAATTGTAGGGTTGTCGATGGGAGGCGGCCATTCCTTGGGCATCGGTCTGAAAAACCTCGACAGCTTCAATTGGATCGGGGCTTTCAGCGCCGCCGCACCGATGCCAAGCTCCCTGAATTCTGAGCTGGATGATCTGTCTCAGAACCCAGAAAAATTGAGCACACTTTGGATTGCCTGCGGCGACAAGGATTTCCTCCTGCAGCGTAACCATCAGTTTGTCGAAGCGCTAAAGGAAAAAGAGATCGAGCACGAATATTGGGAAAGCCAAGGTGCCCACAACTGGTCTGTGTGGCGCGACGACTACCTTCCCAAATTCCTGCAGGTCGTGTTTCAGGATTAGATCGTTAATCGGAACAAATGTTAAGACTCTCGATACTGAGCCCCCCGTCCTGCCTGACACGTTTCAGTGAGTCCGCTGTGCCCAAACGACATTCCGCGACAACTAACCCGAGAGTTGCCGCTCAGATTGGTTCGGTAGCGTATATTCGCGATGAGACCCACAAACTCCTGGGCTTTATGCTACCCATTTTCATTGCTACTTCTCTTCTCTGCACCCAAGCCCCCGCAAACGATCAAGTAGATTTTGAGAATGACATTGCACCGATTCTGCAAGTGCACTGTATTCGCTGTCATTATCCGGGAAATGAACAAGGTGACATCTCCTTAGCGACCGCTCGCGACCTGCAAGAATTCGAATTTCTGTCACCGGGCGATCCCGACCAGAGTTTTCTAATCGATCTGGTCAGCGGCGAGGGC
>JBCCEO010000771.1:0-4033 GCA_039030255.1 Planctomycetota bacterium
ATCGCTGAAGCTGAAATCGAAAACTCTCAATTTAAGATTCGACCGGGAATGCAGGGCCACGCACGCATCGCAAGCAGCTGGAAGCCAATAGGCTGGATTCTGTTTCACCAGCCCGTAGAAAAACTACGCGGCTCCATAGGGTGGTAACATGCCTGATGCTCGGCCAATTCAGCTTGAGGGGCATGCTGAAGCCCAGAGTCCGGAAATTGTTCCAGACGTTGCCTCAGACGATCCTTCTCTTGGTAATGATACCGGCGCGCTGCAAGCCGACCGATCCTCCGATCGAGCAGCCTCTCTACCAGCTCATTTGCCTTTGAATCTCGATTGGCAACTTTTTGATCACGATAGCAGAGCGGGTCGAGGCTACAGCGTCCTGGAGAGCCCCGACGGAGAGTACTATCGTGTGGGTAGTTCCGAATCGCATTTCATTGCGAGTCTCCTGAAGTCGCCGAGTGTCGAAGCGGCGATCGCTGAACAAGCTCGACATACAAACGCACTTCAATACTCAAGCATACTGCCACTTTGCCAGTGGCTCGCAAGCATTGGTGCTGTTCAGGGGGTTGCTGCGACAGCAAAAAAGACTGGAGCTGATTCGAAAGGCAATTGGGTAAACAAGATCCTATTTGCGCGCCTGCCCCTGGGGTCGCCAGATCGAATCCTTCAAAAAGCTAATGCACTGTTTCAGCCGGCTTTTTCAATCCCCATGACGCTCGCCGGTCTTGGCCTCGCGCTGGTGGGATTGCTGATCGCCGTTTCGAACTGGAGCTCTTTCTTGGGGTCTTTCGAAGGCCTGTTCAGCCCTTTGCGCGGCATCTGGCTACTCTTCATGTGGATAGCTCTGAAATTCGTTCACGAATGCGCCCACGCCGGAGCATGCCGGCGATATGGCGGAAGTGTAAAGCAAGCCGGAATCGCTCTTTTTGCATTTATGCCAGTTGCGTTTGTCGACGTAACTTCATCCTGGAAATTTGATTCACGCTGGAAGCGACTGCATGTAACGTTGGCTGGAATCTGGATTGAATTGGTTGTAGCCGGCGCGTCTATGCTGGTTTGGTTCTACAGCACTTCGCCAATCTGGCAATCATTTGCAGCGGATTTAGTCTTAGCAGCTTCCGTCTCGACGATCGTATTTAATCTCAACCCGCTCATGAAGTTCGACGGCTATTTCGCGTTAGCCGACATCACTGGAATTGACAACCTTCATCAGTATGGACAACATTACGCGCGATACTTTGGCAAGCGATTCATCTTGGGCTTATCCGCCTCGATTCCCGAGCTTCCGACCGACCGAATTTGGATCCGAGTCTACGCTGTTGCTGCAGCCTGCTGGCGATTCTTTGCTCTTGTCGGAATCCTGATTGGCCTAGCGAGCCTTCTGGAAGGAGCAGGCAAAGTGCTCGCCATCCTCGGGGCGCTCTGTTTTCTGTTGCTGCCTGGATTGAAGTTGATCCAATTCCTTTGCAAGAATTACCGTGGAGGTGAACTGCGCCCCATTCGATTGGTCCTGCGACTTAGTCTAATTACATCGCTGCTCGTCGGATGCCTGTTCCTCATTCCAGCAAACTTCCGCCATACCTCGCCAGGGATCGTCGAATACGATCCGCCTTCCGTATTAAGGGCCGAAACGGAAGGATTTATCGAGCAAATATTTGTGTCTGAGGGCGAGACGGTGGAGAAGGGGCAACCGATCCTGAAACTTCGCAACGATGAACTGGCAGGCAGCCTTCGCGAACTGGCCGCGCGGCGAGAGCAAATCCTGCAAAAAGTCCGAGCCTCACGGTGGAACAATGATGATTCCCAACTGGAGGACAAGCGTTTTGAACTAGAAGACATCCAGAACCAATACGAACACCTTCAGCAACAACATGAGAACCTGACGCTTTGCGCACCGCATGCCGGTCGGGTTGTCTCGCGCAAACTCGCTTCAAAGCTTGGTACCTTTGTCGCATTAGGAGCGGACCTTGGGGCGATCGGCGATGAAGGCAAAAAGCGACTTAAACTTTCCCTGAGCAGTTGGGAGGCGAGCAGGCTGAGTACCCGCAGCCAAAAGATGGCCCGAATTTACATTCCCGGATCAGCAAGCTGGAAAGCCGAAATTTTCCGGATGGAAAGCCGTGCTAGCGATATTCCTGCTGACATCTCTCTAACCGCTGAAAATGGCGGCTGTCTATCTGTATTGCAAAATGCGGAAAACGATTTTCGACTTCTCGAGCCTCGCGTGACCGCCTACGTCACACTTTCACGTGAAAAAGCCCTTACGGTTCATTGCGGCCAACGCTGCTATGCTCGAGCGGGCGGATGGGGGCGTTCTCTTGGCGACGAAATTCTCGCCTTGATACTCCAGCAGACGCCTGCCAAAATCTCTTGGCCAGGATTCTAAAGCATTCTCCGCAACGCGGCTAGAAAGTTGCGTATTCTGCGTGCCTACGTTGATTTCATCCAATCGTTCGTGTAGGTGAATTAAATCTCCCGCGGAAGAGTCGCCGCGAACCCGGCAAGCGGGAAAGCGATTTTTGAAACTTCGGGTTGGCAGAGGACATCGCGAACGTGGGGACAATGAGTGTGTCAATTTCGAAACCTCATTAGCCGCATCCGCATAACCAGAGGAATAGTTTTTTGATTTTTGTCACCGGTGGAACTGGCCTACTCGGCAATTGCATCGTTCGAGCACTAGTCGAACAAGGCGAAGAAGTACGCGTTCTCTGTCGCAAAGGAACGTCAAAAGAAGCCTTTGATGATCTCCAAGTCGAGATTATCGAAGGCGATTTAAGCTCGCCTGAGCTGCTCGCTGAGGCCGCCTCGGGTTGCCGAGCAGTTATTCATAGTGCGGCCTTCATTCACATCGGCTGGCAAAAGTTGCAACAATCGCGCGAAGTCAATGTGGTTGGAACAGAGAATATCATCGAAGCATCCAAGCAATCCGGAGCACGACTTGTCCACGTTTCGACTGTCGATACGCTACCAGCCGCCGTGGACCTCAGCTCGCCCATCGACGAAAAAGGCGACGGAGGCATATCCAAGACGCCATGTTCCTACGTGGTCAGCAAGTCGGAAGCCGAGGAGGTGGTGCGTCAAGCCATCAAGGCGGACCAAATGGACGCGGTCATCATACATCCTGGATTCATGTTGGCTCCCTTCGACTGGAAGCCGTCTAGTGGACGTATGATGCTGGAAGTCAACAAGTCGCCGATCGTGGCTGCGCCACCTGGTGGCTGCAGCGTTTGTGATGCTCGCGACGTCGCCTCAGCCATTGCACGTAGTGTCGAGTTAGGCCGCAGCGGTCAGAATTACATTTTGGCGGGTGCGAATCTCAGCTATCAAGAATTTTGGCGGCAGATTCTGCAAACCACCGGGCGCAATCGTCGTGTTTGGCGGCTTGGTAAGGGTGTTCGATTAGTCGGCGCCTGCATCGATTTGGCAAACCGTATTCTGCCTATCAAGGAAGGCGACGTGAACGGCGGCGCAATCGCAATGGGATCCCTAAATCATTTCTATGATTCCAGTCTGGCAGAAGCGGAACTTGAATACAAACGACGCCCACTCGAAGAAACGCTTGGTGACGCTTGGGAGTGGCTTTCTACGCGTTTTTAAGCTCACCGTGACCTGCGATACTGGCATTGCGTCTAAAATAGAGTGATCGATCTCACCAGCTTCAGACTCCTCACCTTTCGCAGTTATGTCCTCGCGTAGCTCCTTCCAAATTGCCACCCTAGTTGCGTTCTTGCTGCACGCACCATTAGGTTGGTGCCAATCAGAATCCAATCGGCCGACCGGTCAAACTGGCGCGGACGTTTCCCAAGGGGTGGATTTTGCGCACGAAATTGTTCCGATCCTGAAAAAGCATTGCGTTGAGTGTCACGGAGGAGGACCAGCCAAGGGCGGATTCTCGATCAACACTCGCGAGCACTTTTTGGATGCTTCAGCCATCGATCTCAAGGATCCCAGTGAGTCGGACATTATCCTGCGCGGCGTTTCGACAGAGGCCGATTATCGGATGCCGCCGCCCAAACCAAATGAAAGCGAGGAGGACAGG
>JBCCEO010000772.1:0-4021 GCA_039030255.1 Planctomycetota bacterium
ATTTCCCTTTCGCACGGCGACATCAAGTGGGGTGCAAGCGAATTCCCCGACTCCCTTCGCATTAACGGAGGCACCGCGGGCAATAACAAACAGAGCAGCTTGATTGTTGTCGTGCTCAATAGCCCATTGTAGGAGCGTCCATCCGCTCGACTGAGACGGAGTGTCGATTGGAAACCGACTCGACTCGATCTGTTTGGCAACCGGACGCCAGTCGACGAATTCACGAGATTGCGCAACCTTGATCAGTTCTATCAGTTGGTTTGTATCCATCAGAAACCCTGTTTGAGCTTGGTGGAATAAGAATCCATGTAAGCCTGTGTAATGTATTGAAGTCGGTTGATTTACACTGCTGACTACGCTTAGAACGCCGATCGCGTTGCGGAGGACATGTGGGTAGCACGCCACAATTTTCAAAACCCAAACCTTGGACAAAGACAATGTGGATTCTCGCAAATGAACTGGGCAAATATAGCTCGATGTGCTGCTTCTGCTACACGAATCAGCAAATTAGCCCAAAGCGGAACGTCCCCGCGCAATCCGTCCGCGGCAGAGAGAGCCCCGAAGATCGACTTCGTGTTGACAGCGGCTTAAGGTCCGCGTTGGATCGATCAATGGTTGATGCCGCGGATTGGGGCTCAAAACACGGCGCTGCAGCACCAGTGCGGAATCTTGGCAATGGTCGAAGGCGATTCCATCGCGACTCACTGCGACAGCGCAATGGAAAGCTTCGCCCGCCTCGGGGCGGGAACAAGAAGAATCGGAATAATTTTCGGCGGCGTGCAAGATTCGTGCGTGTCGAGCGGTCTAAGTGTCAGGTACTTTCATGAACAGAGTTAGCATCAATGCCAACAATTCCACCAGAAACTCGCAACAGCCTGATTCTTCGGTTGCGGAACGTAGATGATCTGGCTGCGTGGGATGAATTCGAAAAGCTATACGGCCCTGTGATCTATCGAGTTGCACGGCGACGGGGATTTCAGAATGCTGATGCAGAGAACTTAGTCCAGGAGGTTCTCTGCGTCGTTGCACAGTCAATAGCCAAGTGGATTGAACGCAAGGATCGAGGGCGATTTCGCGCCTGGATGCTAAGGATTGCCCGCAACGAATCGATAAATATCCTAAGCCGCCCCGCAACCCGCATGTTGGGTCACGATGGACCTCAAGGAGAAAGGCTGCTAGATGCCGTTTCCGTTCGAAATGAGATTTCGTCAATGATCGAGATTGAATACGAGCGTAGTGTCTTCAGTTTGGCAGCGAGGCATGTTCAACAGTCCGTAAGCACGGAGACTTGGTCGGCATTTGTTCTCACTGAAGTGGAAGGGAATTCTGTTGAACAGGTCGCCCGTAAGCTCGGAAAGAGCAAGGGGCATGTATATGTAAGTCGAAGTCGAATACTGTCTCGGATCAAAAAGTTTGTACAAGAATATGAAGCCGAACATGAGTGAGCTACACGTACGTTGCAGTATTGTAAAACTAGAGGACGTGCTCGCGGCAGAAGATCTGGGTGATCAGTACAGCGCAACGCTCGAACACATTGCAGAGTGCCCCCTTTGCCAGCAGCGGATTCGCGATTTGGCCGGTGATTCTCGCGATTGGAATCTGGCTGCCGAAGTTATCGCTTTGCCGAACTGTGCTACCGAACAGGTCCCGCACGACCTGAAGGGCCTAGCAGGATGGTCCGAAGAGAGCATGCGGCAGCTGCTTGCCCCACCGTCTCACCCGGAGCTTCTTGGGCGAGTAGGACGCTATGACATAGAACGTCTCGTAGGTAGCGGGGGCATGGGCGTTGTGTTCAAAGCGCATGACGTTGAGCTGAATCGGCCCGTCGCAATTAAACTGCTGGCGCCGAATTTCGTGATGAACTCAAAAGCGCGAAATCGGTTTGCACGAGAAGCGCGTTCGGCAGCGGGAGTCGTCGACGATCATGTTGTTCCGATCTTTAACGTTGGATCCGATCATGACACACCCTACCTTGTTATGCAGTTCGTCGGAGGTGGTTCGCTGCAGGACAAACTTGACCGCGACGGGCCTCTCTCTGCAGAGGATGTAGTGCGAATCGGAATGCAAGTTGCAAAAGGGCTTGCCGCTGCTCATGCACAAGGCCTGATTCATCGAGACGTTAAGCCCTCGAACATCCTACTGGACGAAGTGGTCGAACGGGCGTTGCTGACAGACTTTGGATTGGCGCGGGCAAAAAGTGATGTTGAGCTAACACTGAGTGGTTTTCATCCCGGCACGCCGAATTACATGTCCCCCGAACAAGTCCGAGGCGAGGAACTAGACTGCCGAAGTGACCTCTTTGGTCTTGGGTGTGTAATGTATTCGCTGATCGTTGGCCATCCACCATTCCGGGCGGATTCAAATTTTGCAGTGCTGCGTAGAGTCACAGATGATCCACCACATTCCATGCGCCGCCCCAACACGGTAATCCAGCCGTGGCTCGAGGCAATAATTTTGAAGCTGCTTGAAAAGCCTATGGCTAAACGCTACCAGTCGGCTGGAGAGGTCGCTGCACTGCTAACGCAGTGTCTCGCGCATCTGCAGCAGCCAGGCCGGGCTCAATTGCCTGCTTCACTTCGGTCCAAAGAATCGTTCCCATATTTCAAATTCCTACAGACTACGAAGGGAGTAGTTTTTATGCTGAGCTTAGTCGTTCTCGTGTGTAGCCTCGCCACAATCGGAAACGTGGGGTTAACAGGTGCGTCAAGACTCCTTCTGTTCCTTCAGACGAGTGGAAGCCAACAAAATACACGGCAGCTTGCCAAAGATGACCCAAAGTCTACGGAGCAGGAAAAAGCGACAGACGCTAAGGCCCCGAAGGGTGGTAGGGACTTGGAAGGGCGTCGAGATTTCGCAGTTCTGGCTCAAAAACTTGACCGGTCGTTTGGGGAAATAAGTACGGAAAGCGGAGTGAAAGTCACCTGGACCGGTGCTGACTTCGCCAACCAGCTGCTGCAGTTTGAGGAAGATAATCGGGGAGCATACATAGGATTGTTGGCGCTCCGTAAACTGACAGATGCAACGGGCAAGAAACAAGTCCCGTTTGGAGTAGCGGTCGATGGAGAGCGCTCTATTAGAAGCCAAGCAATGGAGCGTTTTGTATACTACGCCGAGTCTCCATTGCTTGCGAGCATTCTTTACAACTCAATGTTCCATAGATCCCTTCGCTTGAGCGATCGCACAACAGAAAACTCGCTACGTGCAGTCATCAACTCTCCTAACGCATTGCCAAGTGTGCGTCAGACTGCCGAGCTCTGCCTATCTCTCTGGATGCTGCGTTTTAAGCGCGTTGTACAGAACCCAGAGCAGGTTGAGGCCGGGCTTTTGTCGTTGGCAAAAGGAAATGAACGCCTCGGCGAAGCATTTATGCTGCAGCACGAGAATCAGAAGGCGATCGCTCCCGATGAGATGACTTACCTAGAGTGGGAGAACGAAGCAGTCGCGATCCTGAATAGACTAAAGAACAAGGCGAACAATTCTTATGTTCCAACCGTTGTTGAATTTGGCGATCCGAATATTGTTACAATCAAAGAGGGAATCGATAAAAATTCCAACTCGATATCGCAACTCGCAAGCCTTATTCTGGAAGAACTTAGCTCGTCCGCCGGTGTATCGGCTGGTCCATTCCCTAGGAAATTTAGGCGAGCCGGACTAAAAGCACCTGAAACAAAGTCCAGCACAGAAAACGGCACTTAGGGAAATTGCTTTCAGCGCTGGTCAAACTACCTGCTCCGATTTTTGCTATTTCGGCTAACCTGGGCATCAAACGATGTTTCCGTTTCGCTCGAAAACACCATCAACTACGAGGGACATTGCCGAACATTTCGTTCGGTATCACCTCCCTTCCGAGGCGCTAATACCGTTAGAAAGACTAGACGAAATGGGGGATGGAGATCCATGGCTTTCAATGGGTCGGCGCATCAGTGTGATATACGGAATTGCAAAAGCGTATAAAGACCCGCGTCCAGGGAGGATTGCAAAGCCAGGATGGAACAAGAGGATACTTCAACAGTACTCTCCC
>JBCCEO010000773.1:0-4002 GCA_039030255.1 Planctomycetota bacterium
CCGGCGGCTAGCTTTTCCTCGATTTGTTTTAATGGTTCGTCAAATTGCAATTCAACGGCCCAGTTTTTCAGTTCATAGTGGTTCCAGGGGGCCGGGCCCAACTGACTGATTCGTTCAATGGACTGAGCGCTCCGGACGACACCGTTTTCATTCAGCTGAATTGCAATTCTTTCGGCTCGATCCCGCAGATTCTCGGAGTTTGCAAGTAGCGCATTTAGAGGGCCACTCCCGGGTTCTTCTTGAATATCCTGTAACTGCAGAGCGACGCAAGCTGCCGCGACGAAGGGCCATTTCAGAGATGCTCCGCTGCTCTTTAGCTCCAAGTTGGCTCTTTCGACGAATTCGGAATGCCCCAAAACGACGGCACCAGTGGGAGCACCGAGGAGCAGATCAAGGGGAGCGAGCACGGCAGATGATTTGTCGACAAACTCCTTGTCCAATTTGGGAAACTTCAGCGTATCGGCCAAAGTTTGATGAAGCGTCGCATTGGCTACAAGTCGAAAAATGGGAACTCCTTTTTCCTGCGCAACTGAAATCGTTGCATCGCACTGAGCGGTGGCTGCATCGCTCGCAAGTGTGTTAGGCGAAACGACTAATACGCAAGATTCTGAAGTATCTGCTTCTAGCAAGGCCATTTGCCAATCATCCCTGGAGCATCCATTTGCTGGGCCGACTTCTTGCGTTGGCAGACCTTGCAACATACTTGCCACATTGCCAAGTCCAGGAATTCGAACAAGATCGGTTTTGGCGATATAAACGGTCTTAGAGCCAACCAGGGTACGCAGGGCTGAAGCCACATTAACAGCAAAAAAGCCATTCGACTCAAATGCATTCTCCAGCACATTCGTTAGTAAATTTTCGTGACGACTTGCATCTTGAAATTGCGTCCCATGTTGCAAAATAATTTGGGCTATCGCGTTGCTACATGGGACGGGACCGAGCCCTGGTGAAATGAGCTCTCCGGTAGCATTGATCAGCGCTGTATCGCTGCCGACCTCATCAGAGGTCATGGAGTGCAGCCAGCTCTTCGCCTGTTGCCAAGCATGCTGGACCTGCTCTATCGGGTTGAGTTCACCGAGACCGACTTTGCCTAGAGTTTCTTTTACTTTTCCCGACAGATCAGGCTGCTGCAAAGCCTCAAGAATCTTTTCAACTGCCGAAGCTGGGTAGAGGTCTTCCAATCGGTTGGGAATTTTTACCATGGTTCTAGTCGCATTTAATGGCGTTGGCAGGCCATCTTAGGGGTGCGTAATTCTTTGCAAAGTGATGCTTAGACGTAGTTTGATGATTGTACCATCTAGCAATCAGATCGTCTTCGCCTTGGCCCAATACTGAAGTGTCTCTAGTTATCGCATGAGCTATTTTAGTAGAGTAAGGTTCTCGACCAGACGGAATACTTTCAGCAAGTCTCAGATGTCATCAATTCGGATTCATCCCCGCAATTCCGCTTTGACTCTTTTGAATCGAGTCTTGGACGCGATTGCGATTTTTGTAAGTCTCTTCATATGTCAATGGAGTGCGGGCCAATACGCAAACGACAAAACGATTGCCGTGGCTGCGGTTGCTATTCTGATCTACTTCCTGGTAAGCGAAGTGACGAATCTGTATCGCAGTGGCCGCAGCAATTCGGCCAACTTGGATTTATTCCTGGTGCTCTTCAGCTGGACCTGCACTATGGTCATGTTGTCCGTCTTGGCATTCTTTACGCGGCAAGGAATCGATTTTGCGCGGAGCAGTATTCTGGGCTGGATCGTGGCTACAGGAGCGCTGCTTGGGATGGTGCGCATGGCGTTTCACATCGTCTCTGCACAGTTGGCCGCTTTGGGGTGGACGACTCAGCGCTGTGCCATTGCTGGCCTTAATCCGCTCGGGCTCGAGCTGTTGAAAAACGCACGCAGCAATCCAGAGTGTGGCTTGCAAGTGTTAGGGTTCTACGATGATCGTTCCAAGGACCGCTGGTTGCATTTGGCAAACTCGGAATCTCATTATCACGGCAAGCTGGATTTGCTGGTCGAACGCGCTAAGCAAGGGGAAATTGATACTGTTTTCATCACGCTTCCGATGCGAGCGGAAGCTCGCATACGTTGGCTTTTAGATCAGTTGGCCGATACGACGGTCAACGCCTACATCGTGCCCGACTTCTTCGTATTCGAACTGCTACACTCGCAGTGGAATAACATCGGAGGTCTGCCAGCCGTTAGTGTTTTTGAGTCGCCTTTGTACGGCGTGGACGGCATGATGAAACGAACTTTTGACATTTTAGTGGCCAGTTTCTTATTGATCCTTTTGTTGCCCGTCATGTTGATATGTGCTGCCCTAGTAAAGCGTTCATCCAAGGGCCCGATTTTCTTCCGTCAAAAACGCTATGGTTTGGATGGTCGCGAGATTTTGGTTTGGAAGTTTCGCTCAATGCGGACCTGCGACAATGGGGAGAAAGTCAAGCAAGCGACGAAGGGCGATAACAGGATCACGCCAATCGGTGCCATCTTGCGGCGAACTTCCTTGGATGAACTGCCGCAGCTGTTCAATGTGTTAGACGGATCGATGTCATTGGTGGGGCCAAGACCCCATGCGAGCGCGCATAACGAACATTATCGCAAGCTGATTCGAGGATACATGCTTCGGCATAAAGTCCGGCCAGGCATTACCGGATTAGCGCAAGTCGAAGGCTTTCGTGGCGAGACGGAAACGCTGGAGAAAATGCAGAAGCGCATTGAGTTCGATCACAGCTACATTCAGCAGTGGTCGATCTGGCTGGACATCAAGATCTTGTTCCGAACTTTCTGGGTGGTCGTTAAGCAAGAGAACGCCTATTAATGCGGCTTCTCTTAACGATTAGCCTCTGTGCGCTCTTTCTCCGACGTCATCTTTTGCAATTGTTCCCTTGCTATTTCTTCGGGCAGCAGCTCAATGCGCTGTTTTTCAATCCATTCGCTTTGGTTTCCCTGTTCGCCAAGTTCCAGCAGTGTCTGCTGCAAATCGTCGGACGAGTTCTTTACGGCTTGATTGTTGGCGGCATAGACCCAGGTTCCGATTGCAAATCGATCGTCATCACTCGTAGGATCTTCAGGATACAGGCCTCGGCGCAGCAACGCATTCGCTTCGTCTGAAAGTTTGTCTAGCAGGCTTTCAATTTGCCAGCGCTCAACAAGATACTCATCCCTAAAATCAGGGGGCGAGAGATCGTAAAGAGAATTTGCCAGCGACCAAACGTACAGTTCATCTGCATCGCTCTTGCTCATGTTTTCGGCGAACAACTTTTGCATTTTTTTGATGACTTCTTCTTGGACAGCTGCTTTTCTCTGCTCTACATCGAACTTGCCAAGTTGATTCTTGAAGCCGCGCGGTGCACTTTCAACTAAGGAAGCATAGGACCGAATCGCTTCCAGCTTTTTCGCTCGTGTAGCAGAATCGGAATTGACGCTGTCTACACGTTCTGAGAGATCATTTCGAGCATTCTGCGGCATCGCTGAAAATGCTTGGAACTTATCCTGCAATAGTCCAAGTTCGACAGCGCCTAATCCTTCGATCCATGCCTGCTTCTTCTCTAAATCTTCCAACGGCACTGGGGATGCGCTTAGGCTTCGACCTGGAAAAGCAGTTGTCAGGTACTCGATTTCCAAAAGCGCTTCCAACCATTCTTCTGAATCGACATTTTCAAAGGATTCTAGGTCTGCGATGTAGGCCAGATTCTGCTGCAACTCGTTGGCTCGGGAGAAAGTGATGAACCTACCTGCCAATGCGCCTACTGCAAAGGCGCAGAGAGCTGCAAATCCGGCTACGACCCAACTTTGACGCAAGAGGTTTTTCCAGACTGATTGCTCCTCCTGCTCAAGCTCCAGCGTGACGAGCTCGATTGTGGAACGAGTCAGATCGGGGTTTGGGGGCTCCTCCGGCAAATCAAGTAGCAATTCCCAGGTTTGGCGAAGCCCTTCAACACGCTGTTGCAATTGAGCGTCCTGGCTAACACGCTTCTCGACTTTCTGGTATTCGTCGTCGCTA
>JBCCEO010000774.1:0-3999 GCA_039030255.1 Planctomycetota bacterium
CGCAATCACCTTGGGCCTGTGATTCTTTTTCTCTTGCCCCTGTCAGTGTACCCACCACAACTCCCGAGACTTCATCGAGTATGCCGGCAAGTCTAAGCTGGGATAGGTAGCGATCGATTCGATAAGGTGCTTCATCGACGTCTTCAAAAAACAAAATGCTGTCGCGAGCATCTATCTGAAAAGGCGTGCCAAGCGTTGCGTTGATCAGTGTGAGATTGCCGCCCGTGAGACGCCCCTTCGCAGTTCCGCCAACTAGCACTTTGGGGCTGGGCCACTGCGCAGGTATTTTGACTTCGTATCCCTCTGCGTCCAAGCTGTATCTCTCATGTAGCAGCGTGTCCCAAAAGGAGTTGGTCACTTCCGCCAAGTTGGGGTCCTTGTCATACAAATTGTATTGCGGCATCGGAGAATGGAAGGAGATCACGCGAGACTTCTTTGCAATGGCCAGTTGCAACGCAGTAATATCGGAGAATCCCGCGACGATTTTCGGTTGCTTGCGCAGTTCTTCGTAATCGATCCGGTCCAGTATTCTTGTCATTCCATATCCGCCTCGTATGGGAAAAACTCCTGCGACATCCGGATCCGCGATCGCTGAATTCAATTCCTGAAGACGTTCCGAGTCGTCGCCAGCGAGGTAGCCCTTTCTCCGACTGGCTAGCCCAGGAGGAACGATGACTTGAAGGCCCTGAGCCTCAAAGACCTTTCGCGCCCTCCCAACTTTGTCAGCCTCTACGGGCCCCGCCGGTGCCACGAACATGACCGTATCGCCAGCCCGAAGAGCCGGTGGTGCAAGCCATTCACGTCCGTTTTGCTCGTCGCTCGACCAAGCCGCAGCAGGCGAAGTCAAAGCGAGAAGTGAAGTAGCCCCAAACATTTGGCGACGATTCATGAGCATGCGAGTTTCCATAGGTATTGCTTAGACGCGGGACTCCAGGGCTTGTTTCTGCAGGAAGAATACCCTGTCCAATAGTTCGTGAAGTTCCGTTGCGCTCTGACGGGGCGAGAATCTCTACTTTCTACCTCGTCGCAGCGGCAATAAACTCGAGCCGCGTAATTACGATAGTTGTATCGTTCAAATCTGGATACTTCCTGGGTACTTCCCCTACAGAGAACTCAAATGCCCTACTCCGGCAGATTCTTAAGCTCGCCTCTTCAACTTGGCAGCTCGTTCGCGTTGGTCCTGCTCATAGGCTCTGCGGCAACACTAACGGCTGCCGCACAGGAGGCCAACGAGGATTTAGATGAACGATACTCGGTGGTGAAATGGCGGAATATTGGGCCGTTTCGTGGTGGTCGATCCGTCTGTGCCTCGGGCGTGATCGGCGATTCTCAAACGTATTTCATGGGGACAACGGGAGGCGGACTCTGGAAGACCGAAGACGCCGGGCAGCACTGGACAAATGTCTCGGATGGGTTTTTCAAGACTGGATCGGTTGGAGCAGTCGCGGTTTCCGAGAGTGATCCGAATGTTGTTTACGTCGGAATGGGAGAGCATGCTCCGCGAGGCGTGATGACTTCGCATGGAGACGGTGTCTACAAGTCCACAGATTCAGGAAAGACCTGGCAGCATCTTGGCTTGGCCGAAACACAGCACATTGCACGAATCGTAATTCATCCGAAAAACCCGGAGACAGTTTTCGTCGCCGCCCAAGGCGCGCTTCATGGTCCTTCTCAGCAGCGTGGCATCTTTAAATCCACCGACGGCGGCAAATCCTGGAAACGTGTTTTATTCGTCAACGAATTGACCGGTTGTTCAGAACTTTCCATGGACCAGAGCAATCCACAAGTACTCTACGCCACGATGTGGGAGCATCAACGCAAGCCCTGGAAAGTCATCAGTGGTGGTGAGGGTAGCGGAGTCTACAAGTCGACGGATGCCGGAGCGACTTGGAAGAAAATCGAAGAAGGACTGCCAGAGAAAAAAGGGAAAATGGCCATCGCGGTTTCGCGGTCCAATCCTGACAAGGTCTACGCCTTAGTAGAAGGTGATAGCCAAGAGGAAAAGGGAGGGCTTTTCGCTTCCAGCGACGGTGGCAAGACCTGGAGCGAACGCAGCAAGGATCATCGACTGATCCAGAGAGCATGGTATTACACCGAGGTTTTTGTCGACCCGCTTGATGAACAGACGATTTACGTCCTGAGCGCTCCTGCACTACGCTCCATCGACGGCGGCAAATCCTGGGAGACACTTTCCGGAACGCACGGCGACTATCATGACCTCTGGATCAATCCGTATGATTCACGCAACATGGTTATTGCCAATGACGGCGGCGCGGCAATTAGTTTCAACTACGGCAAGAGCTGGTCGCGTCAAGACAATATGCCGACCGCCCAGTTCTACCGAGTCAATGTCGACAATCAGTTTCCTTACCGAATCTATGGCGGTCAGCAAGACAATTCATCCGTGGTTATCTCAAGTCTTGAACCGGGCAGCCGCAGCATTTCGACTCGCAGTTGGACATCCTCTGCAGGAGGAGAGAGTGCATTTCTGGCCTTCGATCCTGACAATCCTCGTTACGTGATGGGCGGCAGCTACCTTGGCACTATTGAATTGCTCGACACCGAAGCATCGGCGAGTACAAACATCATGTCCGCCCCTATACAATATCTTGGACGAGCGGCCCGGGACATGCGTTACCTGTTCAATTGGAATGCACCCATCATCTGGTCAAAGCATGAACCGGATACTTACTATCACGCAGCACAATATCTTCTGCGGACGAAGGACCGCGGCAAGACTTGGGAAGAAGTCTCGCCAGACTTGACACGTAACCAGGACAACAAGCAAGGCAAGGGAGGCGGTCCACTCACGATCGAGGCCGTCGGGGCAGAAAACTATGGCACGATCAGCTACGTCGCCGAGTCGCCTCACGAAAAGGGTGTGTTGTGGACTGGCAGCGACGATGGGCTTGTGCACATCACAAAAAACGGCGGCAAAGACTGGACGGACGTTACGCCTCAAGACCTTGAAGAGTGCCTGATCAACGCCATTGAGGTTTCGCCCCATGATAAGGCAACTGCTTACATCGCCACCACGCGATACAAGTTTGATGACAAGCGGCCAGGAATCTACAAGACGACGGACTATGGAGTCTCGTGGACGAAGATTACGGCGGGTATACCCGATGGCGCATTCACGCGCGTCGTTCGGGAAGACGAGGCTCGTAAGGACTTGCTGTTTGCCGGCACGGAAACTGGACTCTACATTTCATGGAACGGTGGTGCGGAGTGGGAACGCTTCCAACTGAATTTGCCCGTGACACCGATCCTTGATCTGGCTGTGCGCCATGGAGACTTGATCGCCGCAACGTCGGGCCGGTCCTTCTGGATCTTGGATGACCTTGCATTAATTCAGCAACATGACGCGCCCGAGAA
This sequence comes from Planctomycetota bacterium, assembly GCA_039030255.1. GTDB lineage: Bacteria > Planctomycetota > Planctomycetia > Pirellulales > Pirellulaceae > Aureliella. The sequence continues at coordinate 3,376 of JBCCEO010000774.1, forward strand.
AGAGCTTCATCTTTTTGACCCTGAGCCTGCGATGCTATCGAACCATGGCAGCGAATTGAGTTCGACGAGTAAGAGTTTTATGGGCTCTAGCGTGCTAAGTGGCGTCAATCCGGCCAACGGAGTTGTCATTTACTACACGCTTCCAAAACTAGAGGAAGACCAGCACGTCGAGCTCCAGATCTTGGACTCAAGTGGCAAAAGTATCGTTCAGTTTTCTTCGAAGAAGGCGGAGGGATTTCAGAAGTACGCTGGTGGCCCGCCTTCGCCAACCACCATCCCTAAGGAAGAAGGGCTCAATCGTTTTGTGTGGAACATGCGACACAAGACTATGCCCGGAATTCCAAAGGCTTACATCGAAGGCAGCTATCGAGGCCACAAGGTCGTTCCTGGCCTCTACTCGATCCAGCTCACCTTGGGTGAAGAATCGATAGAGTCCAGTGTTGAGATTTCTTCGAATCCACTTTATGACCTGCCAGCTGAGCAATACTTGGAATACGATTCCATAATGGCCGCTATGGAAAAAGAGCTTACCGAGATGCACGAGCTGACAAATCGCCTGCATCGAGCTCGTGTTCAGATCGATAGTTTGCTCAAGACGGTTCCCGAGAAAGAAACCTTGGCGAA
>JBCCEO010000775.1:0-3992 GCA_039030255.1 Planctomycetota bacterium
CGCGAACCTTGGCCAGGTCCAGCTGCCGCACTTTGCTGCTAACGCTATCCGCAAGTTGACAAGTGGCGTTAATTCTTAATCATGAAGATTCAACCGTCAGTGTATTCGACTTTTGTCGTGCCTGCACTTGATTCTCGGCTTTCGAGTTCCCATGATGCAGGAAGAGGAACCGCCTAATGAAATCGAAGACACTCATAAAGGCACTCATATTTAGGGAGCAGCGCTCCTAATGTCGAAAGAAACCAAAGATGCGGAAGTCGAATCCCAACGCCCGCTTTGGAGACTGAGATTGCCACACATTTTGGCACTCGTGAGCCTTGTTCCTGAAATGCTGGTTACCGCAAGCAACGGTGAAATTCTTCAAGCCACCATCATGTTGGTCGTAATCACTTTGAATATTTTTGCCCTTCGAACAATTCCGAACACCCCATTGCGGATGGAAATCGTTGCGCTAATCGGCGATAGCCTGTTGGCTGCCCTCACGGGATGGGATTATTCCAAGCAAGGAACAGTTGCGTTGCATATCGTCTGGTATTTTGCCGCTGTTGCTTTCATGCTCGCAGCAGTGATCACCGTACTTCGATCGCGCCACAGGCCAAAGAAGCAAGTCAACCAAGGGCCTCAATGACGCTTGTAAGGCTGTCTTTCAACAGACGCGAACATGGCGATGCAAAACCTAACACTCAGCAGCTGAGCTCATGGGTTTCGCGATAGGTGGTGTTGCGAGAAGCATCAGTGGCGCGAGGGGCAATAGGATCACTGCAAAAATCCAGAGTCCGGGCGCAAAACTTCCCATAGAATCGCGTAAAGCGCCGAGTATGAATGGGCCGCAACCGCTACCAGCAACAGTTGTACACCAAACTGCCCCCCGAATTTTGCCAAGATGCTCGCGTCCGTAGTAGCGAACCCAGAGAGTCGAACTCGTGACGATGGCAAGACCTTGCCCCGCACCAAACAGAAGGGCAAACAAATGCATGTGCCACAAAGTGCTTGTCAGGGGAGCCACACAGGCGCCAACAGCTAGCAGTGAGAAACCGAAAAACATTAAGCGGTTCAACGGCAGGCGATCAGCCAAGATCCCGCCGGAAATCTGAGTAGCCAACATGGCGATAGAAAAGGTGCCAAATAGAACCTGGACTCGCGTTTTCGAAATTCCAAACTCGGGAAAGATTTCAGAAGCAAAGAAAATAGTTCCTGTTCCCGCAAGCGCCCAGATTCCCATGCCAAAGCCTAGAATCCAGAGTGTTCTTCCTCGGATTGCTTCGGCGAGAGTTAAACTGACTTCCGCCGGCCTCGCGCTCTGCGCCTGCTTATGCTCTGCTTCGTCCAAGCCGTCAGGCCGAAGGCCAAGATCTTCCGGCTGATTACGGAATAACAATAGCATCATGGGGATCAAGGTTGCAGCGACGACGATCCCCATAGCTAGATATGTATATCGCCAGCCTATTTGCTCAATCGACCAAGTCAGAATGCTGGGCATCAAACCGAATGCCGCTGCGATACCCACGGCCATAGCTGCGTTGACGCGTCCGAGTCGGGTTTGAAACCACATGGAAACCATGTTGCCCGGAAGGAGGCTTAAAGCTCCCTGACCAAGAAATCGTAGAAGCATGAATCCGACGAATAGCGTCACGACTCCGGATGCAGCGCTCATAAACCCACAAGCAAGACTCAAGCCAAGAGCAACCAAGGCAGTCGTTTTTTGAAGCCCTATTCGGTCGGCAAGAACGCCAATGAGAGAAAGTGGAATTGCGGCAAAAATGGTGCCGAACATGTAGGCCCCTGCGACCTGGGTTCGTGAAAGCCCCAAACTCTCTCCGAGAGGCGCCGTGAATGCCGTAATAGCGAAAGTCTGTCCGGGTGAGGAGCAGACGAGGGCCCAGACTGCCAAAAATGCTACCAAGTAACCATAAAAAAAGGGAATTCTTGGACTAAGAAACTCGGGGATGCGATTCATGGAGTGCGTTATGACAGTAGGAGAAAGGATCAAATCTCATAATGACTTGAAGAACAAGCGAACAAAAGTCCAATCCCCGTCGTCTTCGTGGAAGATGGCTTCAAGTCACATCTGGCGGTAGCCGATGAAGAAAAGCCAAATGCAGTGAAGGTGCAGTGAAGGTATTGATGCCAATCTCGGACAGAAAGACTCGAGACCTGAGGCGAATTGAACTCGTAGAATCGAACTCAAAGACTGCCAGACGGCAGGCTGGGTTCGAACGAAATCGCGATTCGATCAAAAGCCCTGATTTCGGTGATTTTGCCGGCGAAATTAACCTTGTGCTAGTTGACGCCGCCGATAAACTATGCCCTTCCTGAAACATACCGAGAACGAGTTTAGGCAGAGATTTCGGCCGTTTTTTAAAGAACGACCGAGTTTGCCTATTTTCGCCAACATAGCTCAGTTGGTAGAGCTGCTGATTTGTAATCAGCCGGTCGGGGGTTCGAGTCCCTCTGTTGGCTCTCCTCGTTTCTGGTGCTTTCCCCTTAGGTGGCTGAGAAAAACTGTCTCAGCGTCTAACGGTGAGGTCTTTCAGGGAACATAGACGGGAGGTTGCCCGAGTGGTTAAAGGGGACGGACTGTAAATCCGTTACTTCGGTTTCGCAGGTTCGAATCCTGCACCTCCCATTGGCGAACCTAAACCAGATTGGCAAACTGTAGGGACATTTGTCGACCTGACCGCATGGAGAAAGAACTTGTTCGTTGGTTCGGGGAATCTTGGTATTGACCAAAATCCAGCGCGAACGAGATAGTTCTTGAAGCAGATCTAAGTTACGAGAGCGTGAGCTTGACGACTTGGATTGAAAAACAGAGAGCAGCGGGTGTAGCTCAATGGTAGAGCAGCAGCCTTCCAAGCTGAATACGAGGGTTCGATTCCCTTCACCCGCTCTCGTTGGCTGCTGTAGCTCAGTGGTAGAGCACTTCCTTGGTAAGGAAGAGGTCATGGGTTCAAGTCCCATCAGCAGCTCCTTGTTTGGAGGATTCGGCACAGGAAATGCACTTAGAGCGCGATCCTGAGCTTTCCTGCTAAATGAGTGCCAATGTGGCAAGGTTTGTAACAGTAACTCTAAGTGTGTGTTTTCACACCCACAAGTATTTTGATCCTAGTTTTGATCTTTAGGTAACGAACAATGGCCAAAGAGAAGTTTGAACGCACAAAACCACACTGCAACGTGGGCACCATCGGTCACATTGACCACGGCAAGACAACAACCACAGGCGCTTTGCTTGCCGTACAAGCCGCTAAGGGCTTGGCAGAAGCAAAGGGATACTCGGATATCGCTAAGGGCGGTACTGTTCGGGATGAAACTAAAACAGTAACCATCGCGGTTGCTCACGTAGAGTACGAATCTGAGAATCGTCACTACGCACACATTGACTGCCCTGGCCACGCTGACTTCGTCAAGAACATGATCACGGGTGCGGCACAAATGGACGGTGCTATCCTGGTTGTAAGTGCAGCCGATGGCCCAATGCCACAAACCAAAGAGCACGTCCTTTTGGCTCGTCAGGTAGACGTTCCTGCGATCGTTGTTTTCTTGAACAAATGCGACCTTGTCGACGACGAGGAGTTGCTGGAACTGGTTGAACTGGAAGTACGCGAATTGCTCAGCAAGTACGACTTCCCTGGCGACGATGTACCGATTATCCGTGGAAACGCCTTGGGTGCCTACAACGATCCTGCTGGCGACGCTTCGCAGTGCATCACCGATCTTGTAGCAGCGATTGACAGCTACATTCCACAGCCGGAGCGTCAGGAAGACAAAGACTTCTTGATGGCAATCGAAGATGTTTTCTCGATTGAAGGTCGTGGAACTGTAGCAACGGGTCGTATCGAGCGTGGTGTTGTTAAAGTTGGTGAAGAAGTCGAAATCGTCGGCTTGAAGGAATCGACTAAGACCACGGTTACCGGTGTCGAAATGTTCCGCAAGGAAATGGAAGAAGGCAAGGCTGGCGACAACGTGGGTTGCCTCCTTCGTGGTATGAAGCGTGA
>JBCCEO010000776.1:0-3990 GCA_039030255.1 Planctomycetota bacterium
GCGATGCTGGCCGCCAACGCAAAGATTCTCAAAAAGAAAGCCCTTGATGCGGCCAATTACAAGGTATCCAGCGCGCCCACGTTCGTCGACCAAATCTGGAATAGCTTGGGGACTGTATTCTTCGGCTTCGCTATCGCAACCCTTATTGCGGTTCCCTTAGGCGTTATGTGCGGGATGAATCCTTGGTTCAATGCGGCGATGAATCCCTTTATTCAGATCTTCAAGCCCGTTAGCCCGTTGGCTTGGCTCCCGCTGGCAGGCTTGGTCATCATTTGGGCTTATAGCTCCTATAAGCCAGGCGAGACATTCTTTGATAAAGCCTTTTTGATTTCCGCCGTCACTGTATCGCTTTGCTCACTCTGGCCAACGTTGGTCAATACGACGCTAGGCGTAGCAAGTGTCGATAAAGACTACTTAAACGTTGCTCGCGTCTTGAAGCTAAGTTGGTCCCAGCGCCTGTTTAAGATCATCCTGCCTGCGAGTTTGCCACTCATGTTTGCTGGATTGCGAATCAGCTTAGGCGTTGGGTGGATGGTTCTAATTGCTGCCGACATGTTGGCTCAGAATCCTGGACTTGGCAAATTCGTTTGGGACGAGTTCCAGAATGGCAGTAGCGTCACCTACGCTCGCATTGCCTTCAGCGTGATCATCATTGGAGTGATTGGACTGCTGCTAGACCGAATCATGATTTGTCTCCGCAACTTGGTTAGCTTCGGCAATCCAGCAGCGGCATAGGGAGGAATCAAGATGAGTATTGCAACTCTGCCCACCCCCGTTGCACCCCGGAGTACAGCAAGTCCTCCGCCCGAGCCAATAATGACTCTACGCGGCGTGAGCAAAGGATTTGGTGGTGGGGTGACTCGCACTGAAGTCTTATCCAATATCAACTTGAACATTCGTGAGGGTGAGTTCTTAGCCGTAGTCGGCTTTTCGGGTAGTGGCAAAACTACGTTCACGCAGCTCTTGGCGGGATTAGAAAAGCCGGATGAAGGTGAAGTGAATTTTCATGGTAAGCCCGTGACGGGACCAAGCCCAGAGCGCGGTCTCGTTTTCCAAAACTATTCGTTGTTACCCTGGCTAACCGTACGTGGCAACATTGCACTCTCGGTGGACCGAGTTTTTTCTAAATGGTCTCGTGGCGAGAGAAAAGACCATGTTGAAAAGTTCATTGAATTAGTAGGCCTTTCCCACGCGGCCCATCGGCGTCCCCATGAACTATCCGGAGGTATGCGCCAACGAACTTCTTTAGCGCGGACGCTCGCAATGAAGCCAGAGGTTTTACTTTTGGATGAGCCTCTCTCTGCCCTAGATGCACTCACGCGAGCCACGCTACAAGAAGAGATTTTGAAGATTTGGGAAGAGGAGAGACAAACCTGTCTCATGATCACCAATGACGTGGATGAAGCCATTTTATTGGCGGACCGTATCGTTCCACTGAATCCAGGTCCGAACGCTTCGCTAGGCCCCACTTTCGCTGTTTCGCTGGACCGTCCTCGCAATCGAACCGCACTGAATCACAACGAAACTTTCCGCGGCCTACGCAATGCGGTGACAAACTACTTGGTGTCAGTCCGTCAGAAGGCTCGCGAGGACTCGCAGTCTTCCGGAAATTCAATTGCGGTCAACTTACCAGACCTCAAGCCACAGGATCTTTCACCGCCAACACGTGCGATTTTTGGCGGTGGACCAAACGGATAAGCAACCGGATCTGCAACGCCTGGTTTAGAAACGGATCGCGCTTAATAACGGATTGCACTTGATAAGTGGATAGGAACATGGGTGGATACGTAGAACTTTTTAAACTTGGCAAGACTTACGATACGCCAAATGGTCCAGCGATCATCGTAGAAGATTTCAATCTTGAGATGTCCAAAGGAGAATATGTCTGCTTGCTCGGACACAGCGGTTGCGGCAAGAGCACTGTCTTGACGATGGTTGCAGGCCTAAATCCGATTACCGACGGCGGGGTCGTCATTGCCGAGCGTGAGATTAGCGGTCCAGGCCCTGACCGAGGGGTTGTTTTCCAGTCCCCCTGTCTGATGCCTTGGATGACAGCTTTTGAAAATGTCATGCTTGGTGTCAAGCAAGTCTATCCCCACGGAACCAAGAGCGAACGCCATGACATCGTTGCTTACTACCTAAACCTAGTTGGATTAGGGGACAGTCTTCACAAACGCGCAGGCGACCTTAGCCAAGGCATGCAGCAGAGGGTTGGCATTGCGCGAGCGTTTGCGTTAAAGCCTCGAATGTTACTGCTAGACGAACCCTTCGGCATGTTGGATTCCCTGACACGCATGGAACTACAAGAGATTTTGCTGGATATCCTGCAAAAAGACCGTGTCACCACGATGATGATCACTCACGACGTCGATGAAGCGCTTTTCATGAGTGATCGTGTCGTAATGATGACCAATGGTCCCCGAGCCAAAGTCGGAAAGGTTTTGGAGATGCCATTCGAGCGCCCTAGGAAGCGAGCTGAAGTGCTTGAGCACGCCGACTATTACGATCTGCGTGGCGAGATGATCGGCTTTCTTGAACACCAGGACATGCAGCAGATGCAACAAGATGTGCAAGAACATCAAGAACAAAAGGAGAATTCATCATCGAATCCTCCTGCTTCACTACCAAGCTCAGAAGCCAGCCAGATACTCACGTAATTGTTGAGCCCCAATCCACACGCCCAAATCCCTCGTTCTTTCTTGGTAAACAATGATTGAGTCATGCACGACTAGAGTCTCGACAAATCGATTTTTCAAGGAAGTGATTGTTAGCCAGCCCGATGACGGCCTAGCTCCCTACGAACAAGACTCAGATCTTGTCCGTTCCGTCGTAGCATCGACACTCGCAGACTTAGGTCCACAAATCTCTACGGCTGAAGAATCCTCTGAAGCTGCTTGCTGTATCCCTGTGTTTATGGGGCAGAAACTGACGTCCCTGGTGACTTTTTTGATCAATGGTGTTCGTGATCCAGGCGTTATGGAGATTTGGAAGCCAGTTGGCGAGTACGAGGAGCTCTCGCTTGCAAGCGGATTTTTTGGCGAGCTGGATAGGTTTCAAAACGTGAGTTCATTTGTTCGCTTTGAGAAAGGCGCAGGGCTTCCAGGGCAGGTTTGGGCAAAGGCTCATCCTGTCATTCACGACAATTTGGCACAACACTCTGGATTTCTTCGAGCCGCGGGGGCTTCCGCTGAAGCACTTTCAGCTGCGATCGGTTTACCTATTTTTGCATCGAATTTCTTAGCCACCTTAGTGTTGATAAGTAGCGACGCGAGCCCCATTGCTGGAGCAATCGAGGTTTGGAATCGCAGCGATAACTGCTTCGAGTTGGGTACTGCAACTTACGCAACAGAAATCGAATCGAAATTTCAACTCACTCCAGGGAGCAATTGCCCTTTCGAAGGACAAATATTGAATCCATTAGAAGAGTATGGGAGAGCAGTTCTTGTGGAAGATTTGTCGCTAGTCGGTCCAAGTCGGCTAGATTTGCCAGAGCAGTTTCAAAACACTTTGCTAATCCCAAGCTTCGTAGACGGTCAGCTGCAAAGCATCACCAGTTTTATCCTCTAATTGCCATAGATTTCATGATCACAAAAAACGCCAAAAGAATTGTTGTGATCTGCAATGGAAGGGTCGGCATGGGATTCTGCGAAAAGCGAATCAAGTTCAATACTCAAAAAGGGTACAAGATTATCGCTTTTTGCGAGGGACCTCGCGCCGCAGATGATTCTACGGGCCTCACCTCGTTTTATGCTTATCGCGAAGCAGAGCAACTTGCGTTGGCGAAATTTGATCGGTTCGAACAAAAAGGCATTGAGCTGCACTTCCCCTTGGATTCAGGCGCGTATCTCTCAGGTAAAACACTTGGCGTTGAAGCCTTTCCCGCCAAAGTCAAGGAAGGGCAGGACTTCGTAGAACTTCCGCAAAGTGAAGTACTCGACCGGCGACATGCCACGGTAATTGGCCGACAAATAGCTACCTCTCCGAGTTGCA
>JBCCEO010000777.1:0-3977 GCA_039030255.1 Planctomycetota bacterium
TCGTCTTGCCCAATCGGAGAAAGTACGACAGTCGATCATTCGTCATGCATTTCGCTATTTCTTGGGGCGAAACGAATCACTCGCAGACTCTCGTACGCTGATGGATGCCGATAGAGCGTATCTTGATAGTAACGGAAGTTTTGATGAAGTTATTGTTTCACTGCTGACCTCCGACTCCTTCATCTACCGCAAACGCACCCAAGAGGAATGAAAGATGTTGATCACTCGGCGAGAGCTCTTGAAGACTACGGCTCTTGGCACAACGAGCTTGGCACTGACACCTTCGTTCTGTCACTTGAACGGTTCGCAGGCAGTTGCCGCTAGCTCTGATGCGCATCCTATTGCGCACCGATTTGTCTTTATTCGCAAGTCCAATGGAAACTTGACCAAGCAGTTTGCATTGCCTTCGTTTTCATCGGAGGATTTGAAGAAGCACGAGGAGAAGCAGGCGTTCGAAGTAGACTTGGCGAAGCACGAGCTACCGGAATGGCTGAATGGACTGGATGCTCACAAAGACAGCATGACGATCCTGCATGGAATCTCAATGTCCGTGAGTGGCGGCGGGCACTTTTCTTATTCGGGCTGTATGGGCGCCTACAAGGCTGGTCGCGATATCCTCAGCAACATCAAGTGGGCCACAGTCGACTTCGAATTGGCAAAGCTCTTTCCATCGCCATTTGGTCATGTTGAGATGTCGCTGGCGGTTCCGCACGGGCGTGACCATCGAACAGGAATCGTCTCTGGGTATTCGGCTCCTGCGGCGAAACAGAGAAACTACTGCTATGCAGATCCAATGACCGCGCATCAGGAACTGTTCAAATCCGTGACAAATACGGATGAAGCGGATTCGGATAGAGCTTTGCTGGACTACCTTCACGAGCAAGAAACGCGACGACTGAAGGGACTTGATGGCGAAGAACGCCTGAAAATAAGCGATCATGTCGACTCGCTTCAAGCGATCCGAGATCGTAGCGCCAAAATTATGGCTTTGGGCGAAACGATCAAACAGCATCTTCCGCAGATTGATCCCATTCATGCGGGTGGAGGCGAGAACGCTACTTTGCCTCAAAAACAAGCAGCCTTTACGGACGTTATCGTTGGCGCTTTGGCGTCAGGACTAACTAATGTCGTTACTTACACGATTGACGACCTGGGGACCGACATCACGTCTCTGCCGGAGAATAAGCAGAAGACGAGTATCCACCAAATTGGACACGGCGGCCAAATTGCGGGCGCCGAAAATATGAGGAACGTCATCAAGACACATCACATGAAGCAAGTCAAGACGCTTGTAACTAAACTGAAGGCCATTCCGGAAGCGGGGGGCACAATGTTCGACAATACGACGATCATCTATATGCCTGAGACAGGTGCAGGGCATCACAGCCCAGACACCGAAGCACCTATGGTCATCATGAGCGGTTGTAACTCAAAGCTCGATATCGCTGGACGATACATTCGACTGCCCTTTCATGGGACCGAAGGCCATAAGACACTCAGCAATTGGTACACGACGTTGCTAAACGCCTATGGCAACCCCATCGAGCACTACGGCGACCTTGATTTGACCATGCAGCGCAATCGGCTACGTCAAACGGGAGTCATCGATCGCTTTCTGACCTGATTTCCAACTCAGGATACAAATCCTTCAGCACTTCAGAAAACAGATCTATGACGCCGATCTGCTTCCGCCCTGGAACTCCCCAATAGTTTCTCGCCATTGATCCAACGAGCATGTGTTCGATTCCAGCTCTTTCCAGTCGCTGAAGACAATCGACCGATAATGCTGATCAGCCACGAACTAATTCCATGTTGTTCCTTGCAATATGTAAGTTCGGCAATAATAAGTGTTTCCACCTGCCAGCTGGACGCCGATGCGTTGCCGTAAGCTGCGACGATAGATTCCGGGGTAACCCCCTGGGACGTCACGAGTTCATTACCAGAGTTATTTTATGAGGTAAACGAAAGAGATGAATGTTATCGTTGATCTTTGCGTTGTTCCAATGGGAGTTGGTGTTTCGGTGAGTAAGTATGTGGCGGAGTGCCAGAAGGTCTTGAAAGAGGCAGAGTTGTCACACCAACTTCATGCCTATGGCACCAACATCGAAGGCGACTGGGACGAAGTTTTCGCGGCAATCAAGCGTTGTCATGAGCGGGTACACGCAATGGGTGCGCCACGGATCACGACCAGTATTAAAGTGGGAACGCGAACGGATCGCGAGCAGACGATGCAAGACAAAATTGAAAGCGTGCTTTAGCCCTATTCCCTGGGGCGCTAATCGTGGACTTCGAAGGACCGCGGATTGGCGATGCCTGAAGAAAGATAATGCTGCCAGCTACAAAGATTCAGGTTTCTAGCGAATGGTGGCAATTAGAAAACGGCTTTTCAATTGCGGGCCTAATTTGGATAGAGCTAGCCCGTTAATCAAGATTCTTACTACTGTCTGAGATTCTACAGTGCTCAAGTCCTATCGATCCTTCCACACCTGTCTCCCACTCGCGACTCCATTTTTCACTTTGCTCTTTCTATTTGCTGCGAGTGCCTTGCAGGCCACTCCCCCAGGTGATGAAGAGGATCTGAACAAGAAGTATTCCGCTGTGAAATGGAGGAACATCGGACCCTTTCGGGTCGGGCGAGCCGTCTGCGCCTCAGGTGTAATCAATGATTCGCAAACTTATTTCATGGGCACAACTGGCGGTAGACTATGGAAGAGTCTGAGCCTGGGCCCAACGTGTTTCGCTTTCCGAATGCAAGTCGAATTCTGAGAGGGGCGTACAACAGCGCGTGGAGGCCAATTTTCAAATATTAAATGGCCTTTCAGAACTGATCTCCTATTTCCCAGCAATTTTTTGATCGCTGCACGAGAGTACTGGTTCAACGCAAAATCACCTGAAAGAATGGCCTCACAGTACTTTTTCAACACTACCTGACGCTCTTGGTTGTTTTCGGCCCAGTCGAGCAGCTCTTGGCTACGACGTTTTGCGATTACCGTACGATTTCCGTGCGCATTCACCATGAAGAACATGATGCGGCCTAGTTCTTCGTTGGGAGCGAGTTTAAATACCGGGCTGGCTTTGATCCTTTTCTCCATCTCGCTTTGACGTACTTCTCGCAATTCTCCCTGAACATCCGCTAACGTCGGTTCGGGCGCATTACATGCAATTGCAATGGCCTTCATAATCGATTCTAAATCACGATTGTTCGGAGCGTTGAATACTAAGTTACTTACAACGGTATCTCGCTTTGCAATAACAACAGTCATCGCCACATCCCGATTCAAACCGTAGTAGCCGGGACCCTCTGAGCCGTCGGCGGACAGAGATAGCAGCGAGTTGGAGAATAGGGAGCCTTGGGTCCATGGTGTCAGCATCCGTTCCATCTTGTCCCGATCGTCGGAAAGCAATACGATGTGGCAGGACAAGTCCTTGTGCCGCTTCGCGTAGAAATCGACCAATCCTAGGCCATACAGAATCCGATCATCATTGCTGAGCCGGTGAATAAAGCAAATTAGAGTTTTGGAATCGTCGTATTTGTTGACGATCTCTAATTCCTCGCCCCCAGGTTTCTTGAAGTGCAATACCTTGAACGGTCTTGTCTTCTCCCCTGGCTGCAGTCCGGAAAAGACCTTCTCACTAGAAACTTCTTGCAAGCTCGTAGGCTGATTACCAGCTTCCTGAGCAAGCAAGCTGCACGCGGAACCAAATAGAAACGCGGCCAAAGTGAGCATGCGTGGGGCATTGGATTTACGAGCAATAACCAAGGCGGCGTAAGATCGAAGCGTTTTCATCTAAGGTGATCTCTTGAGTGGCAAATTGAATAGTCCCTACTATAGCACGTTGCTCGAATGATCCGATTCATCAACCGCTTCATGCGAGCGATACGGAACATCCAAGCAAGAGAAACTTCTTGGATAGGGTTCTCGGCATTGGCCACTTGGAAGCCACAACCCCCTCGAAACTCCAAATGTGATTGGAGA
>JBCCEO010000778.1:0-3975 GCA_039030255.1 Planctomycetota bacterium
CATCTCCAGAGCTTCCATTTGATCTATGACCGCCATAGATTCTTCCGAGAGGTCTGTCTTGATGTAAGAAGCTGCTTTATCAATCGGGATTGTGTAATCAAGCCTTGTGTAATAGGCGTAAAAATCTTCTCCGCGCGCAAGCGGTCTGCAGGCGAATAGAAAGAGCAAGGCAGATGCTACGCTCCTTCGTTGCACTAGCGCACGGCAAAGTCTAACCCAGAATCAAAAGTAAGTGTCAGATCAAGTCGAGTGGATGACAAGTTAAGCGAACGGCGGGTCTGATGCACTGAGGAACGCTGTGGTGACGGCTGTTTTTTGGGTTAAAGTTGTTCTACCACTTCGTACGTCGTTGCTATATGCCCGCCGAGTTGAAAGTGGATAATTTCAAACCCATGTACGCGGACAATCCCAACTTCTATGTGTCTGCCATAGACAGTCAAGTTCGAGCGCAGATCACTGACGCCACCTGAGCTCGCTGAGTGTCCCAGCCCTACAAGTCCCGCAGTCGCGTCCATCGAAACGCTTTTGAGTGGTGCGATTGATACCGCCGCGTTCGCAGCCAATTATTGCACTTCCCTCGATGGACACGGCGGTAGAGCTTGAGCTGTCTCCTCGGGCTCTAAGTTGTCCATTTCGATGCCTTCCTGGTATACCCCAACTACCCCAATCAAGATCCGCAACGTCTGATAAGTAGATGTAACGTTCGTTTCAAGACTCTTCAGCACTCAGAAAATCGATTAGCGAGTCCTTTCCAGCAATTCCACGGTACCTACCGCAAGGATTGCTGCCCACCCGTTATGCGGGTATGCTGTTGCTGTTCAATCCAGTGGGAAAACTCAAACAAACGGAGGTGAGACAATTCCAATCAAACGTCTAATAGCAACGCTTCTGGTGCTCGGCCTCATATATTGGTTTTCGCAAAGTTTTTTTATTGAGGGAACAAAAGTGTTGCCCTCAAAGCAAGGCGAATGGGAGATCGCACTTGACTGTGCAAACTTGAGTGAAGCGATTTACGCAGATGCTGCGGACGCAAGTGAGCATCAGCTTGAACAGCTAGATTTGTTTGAGGAAGCTGGACTACGGGCTGGCGTTTACGGGCGTTCCGAGCACATCATTGTCGTTTTTAGAGGCAGTGCCAACGCGAGAAACTGGCTGCAAAACGCAAAAGTCTTGTCCAAGGACATTATAGGCGGGGCTGTCCATATGGGGTTCCACGATTCGATGGACAGATTTTACGATGATATCGTCAAGTCAATACAATTTCATGGTGAGAAAAAACAGATTCATGTTTGCGGACACAGTCTCGGTGGTGCGATGGCAATACTCTTTGCCTACGAAGCCAGCATTCGAGATGATCTTGAACTGAATTCGGTAACCACTTTTGGACAACCTCTCGCATTAGGCGAAGAAGTCGCTGCAGCAGTCAATTCTCTCTTTGGCGACCGATACTGGCGTTTCGTTTTTAACCGGGATCCGGTTACTAGGCTTATTCCGACTTTCCATCACGCAGGCAAACGCATTCATTTTACCAGCAGCGGAGCTGTCGAGAGCGCTCCAATTGTGTTGAGCAAAGATGCATCAATTAGTTCATTCGAAGCGATGAGTGAAGAGGAGTTCTATGCATTTCAAAGAGCCATAAACAATCAAGACTCTACTGGACTCGAAAAGGAGATGCAACCGCGTGGAAATCTGCCGTTTTTGGCTGACCACAAGATGAAGGGATACATAGAAGCCGTCGAGAAGCTTATCGAATCAGCCAATGCCCAATCATCCATTGCAGCGGCAGACTCGGAAAAGAGCAGACTGCTCCCAGGCCAGAGAAGTGGTAAAGTTGCTTTGCTGGTCGGAATCAATGATTACGCATCACCATCGATTTCTGATCTGAAGGGATGTGTACCAGACGTTTTTCGAATGAAGGAACTACTGATAACCAAGTTCGGTTTCGAGCAGGAGGACATACTAGTCCTCCTGGATCAGGAGGCGTCAGGCTCAGCGATTGTTGAGGCGTTCAAGGAACACTTGATTCAGTATTCAGATGGAGACAAGGTTGCATTGTTCTATTTCAGTGGACATGGGTCGCAGATGCCAGATGGCCCAAACAACGACGAATTGGACCACTTGGATGAGACGATAGTACCCGCCGATAGTCGCCAGCCCGGGAAATACGATATTTCCGACGACCAGTTGAATGGTCTCGTTCAGAGGCTGAGTATTGCCACAAAGCATGCGACGGTCATGCTTGATTGCTGTCACTCCGGTTCAGGAACGAAGACCGGCTACGCCGCTAGGAGTCTACAAGCTGATCCTAGGGATCCGCCGAATGAGGAAGTCTATTCCATTGTTGAAACAAGAGATGAGGACTCGCTGTCACTGTTCCGGGTACAGAATTGTGCCTTGGTGTTCGGGTGCAGAGATGGGGAGCTTTCCTACGAGATGAATCTGGGTGAAGAGAAAGTTCGTAGTGGCGTCCTGACGTACTATTTTGTCGAGGCGTGTAGGAAACTTAGAGGTGTGCTGACGTATCGGAGCGTAATGGACTATGTAAAAGGAAGCGTCGAGCGACAAGTACGCTTCCAGCATCCACAACTAGAAGGCACAAAGGCCGATACGGAAGTGTTCGGGGTTCGGGAGCAAGAAGCCGCTGCTTACTTTAGGGTAGACCCGCAACCGGCAAACAATCAAGTACTAATTCACGCGGGGGCTATTCACGGCGTTACAAAGGGATCGGTCTACAGCGTTTTCAATCCAGGTGCTGGAGGGGAAATGTTGGGACAAGCGAACGGTATTCTTGTAAGAGTTGAACAAATAAAGGCCTCAACTTCAAAGGCCATGTTTGTTGATGAAAAAGAGACTCGAGTGGTAGCCCCTGGTTCACGAGCGTTCGAAGTAAGCCACGCGTATAACAACTCCAAAGTGGATATATATATAGGGAATCCATTTGATTTTGACTCAACAGTCAGAGGTAGAGAAGTAATTGAGTCGATTCGACGAACAGTATCGAGCAATAAAGCAATCCTCAACGTCGGTGTTTCGAACGATGATAGAGGGTACTTAGATCGCTTCGAAGTTGTAGACAATCGTGCAGACGCAAAGCTCTTTGTTGCTTGTGATGCTAAGTCCATCGCTGTATTTGGCGGAGCAGTCGATGCTATTGGCTCAGATGGATTTCAATATGAAAGATGGTCAACTCCCGTTTCCCTTGCCGACCCGGATGCTGACGAAAAGATTTTGGTGCAGGTGGTACGATGGTCGCAATGGTTTGAGAGACTGGAACTCTCAAACCCGGCAATCGGGCCGAAGATCGACTTTGCAGTGAAGCCATTGGGAGTTTCAGATAGTGCTCCTAATTCACTGAGAGTTGTTCCCTCAGGATCAAGGGTGCAATTTCGTTTAATCAACAATCACTCTCGCAAGTTGTATTTCGCTATCCTGGACTTTTCTACTGATGGGCAAATCGGAATGATTTTCCCGCCGCTTGGTGCCCCTGAACAGTCTCTGCCGCCTGGACGAACATGGTTGGACCGTGGACAGCTACCATCAACGCCGGTGACAGTGGTTGGAGACAGAACTGAAGTGACGGACTACTTCAAGGTCCTAGTTAGCGAAGTACCGTTCCGCCTGGATCCGCTGGTTATGCCACCAATCGGTCAAGAATTGCCAAGGGCCGAGCGTCGAGGTCTAGCAGCGCAGCTCGAACGCTTGGTGGATCAAGTAGGCGGAATTCGCGAGAGGCAAGGAGCAACCATTGGTCTTGTCGACAATGAGTCTTGGTCAACGAGCATTTCCTCGATTCGAGTTTTGTCACGCCAAAGTCAATCTTTGCCCTGACCCTCAAAGGATGTCTTTAGTTGGTATTCCTGTTTGGCTCAGCGGTGCTGGCTGACGCCAACGATTTATGCGAGCTACCATGAAATTAGCGCTTTTTCTACTGACTGTTCTTGTCCCTTTCCTTATCGATACCCAAGCGGGAGCGGG
>JBCCEO010000779.1:0-3970 GCA_039030255.1 Planctomycetota bacterium
ATTCGGTAGCAGCGGAACAGAACCGAAACCATAATGACTCCTTCTTGCGATCTCTGAGCAAGCCGCAATGGCTTTGCGCAAGCTCCAAGAAAAGCACCGCAAGACGACGCAATCTTTTTGGAACAGGGAAGTCAGAAGCTATGGTTAACGCAAACTCACCTGCGGATTTTTCGTAGCTACAACCAGTTACTGCTAATGTAAGCAAATGTTTGCAGTGCAGATCCTCGCGCATTCTCTGATGCATCCATGCACCGTCAGTACCTTGCCTTCCCTTCTCTGCGACGTTGGCTGATTCCATTTCAGAACGGCCGAAGGCGATTGATTCCAGCTGAGTAGAAACCAGAACGGCCTCGTCAATGATAGGGCTGGGTGACGACGAAAGTTGGGAGAGAGTCCCTGGCTTATTATTCAAGAATTCAGTCAAAATGGTCGCACTAAGTGCAGTCTTCGAATCCTGTGCAACAAGCCTTGACTCGATTAACGCATGCAATAGCCGATGGAGAGTGCCGATAGTTTCCTTTGGAGTAGCACATTTGGAAACAGCGTTGGTTGCTGCCAATAACTCAGCGAGATCTTCTGCGGTTTGCCGCCCAACATGATCCTCGGAGTTTCGCGATCGCTTCTTTTCGCTTCCAAGCTCTTGATTCGCAGGCGTCGGAATAGCGGAATTATTGATCCTGTGCGGTCGTTGTTGCAGACCTGAAACCATCTTGCATTCCTGATGCGTGACCAAAGGCAATACTAAGGCGTGACCGTTTGGGAAGAACCTTCCACCTGTTCAGGATCACGGATTTCTAGCTTGCAGGGTGTGCCAGCCCGGTAAATCCCTTGGGGGTTAGGGATACGAATCTTTACACGCACAGTATTCGTTTGCGCCTCGGTGATTGGCGAGACAAATTCGACGATCCCCGCAACGGGAAGCGGAATTGAATCGAAGCGTAGCGAAACTTCGGAATTCGTTTGATAGCCAGAAATATAACTGACTGGCACTGCAAACTCGGCTCGCAAGTTGTCCACCTGAACAATCTCTGCAAACTCCGATTCATAAGGAGTAATCAACTCGCCTTCGTCCTTTTCAATAGCCGTTATGACGCCGTCAATCGGGGCGTAGATCTTGAGCTGCTCGATTTGCTGTTCAATTCGCATTTGCTCGAGACGAAGAATTCTCAGGGAATCGTTTGCCGTTTCAAGAGCGGCTGCAGCTAACTCAAGTGTTTGTTTTGCTCGCTCGATTTCTTCTTGGCCGGCGTGCCCACGTTCCTTGAGAGTTTCAAGCTGCGATAGTCGTCGCGATTCGTAATCGTGCTCAGCCTTTGCGGATTTCAGGTTGCCCATCGCTTTCGATTTCTCGATGGCAACAGACAACGCGGCTTGCAAAACTCTGCAATCCAGTTCGGCTAATAACTGCCCTTTGACAACGCGCTGCCCTTCTTGGACATGGATGCTTTCTATCTTCGCTGTGGCCGTCGAAGAGATTCGTAGCCTTTTGTGCGGTTCGGTAAAGCTAGAGACGTCCTGTGCGATAGCAATACCACCAACATGTAGCGATACGCCGATCAACATGGAAAGGACTGCGTGGAATATCGAGTTGCCCATTGAAGTTCTTTATGAAACTGTGAAAGTGTTTGCATTCTCGTGATCAGGTTCAAGTTCTACCGAGAGAATCTACCTCACATAACCTAACCAACCCATTACAACCTACCTGGTAATCCGAGTATGCGATTAGGTTGAGCCAGTTAGAAACGTCAACCCGATATTATGGACGTGCTACCCTTCCACAACCGGGACTAGTTCCAGGTCGATTGCAACCGTAAGTTCTGCGATCCGTTTTAGGTTCCGCATGCATTCTTTCCTCTTACTCAAACACGCGTTCGCTTCCAGATCTATTGCCGGGTTTGTAAATTTGTCGTAGCCCAAGGTTCCTCCGGAGCCCTTCAGCCAATGGGCTAACTCGGCCACGGTATCAAAGTCTTCTGCAGCAATGGCTTCCTGCATCTCACCGATCTTGTCGACTAGGGAATCCACGAACTGCCTTAGAATCACCTGATACTCTTCACCTTCAGATGCGAGGAATGAATTCCAGGGTTCCAAGTCTGAATTTTCGGTACTCGTTTCTCCACCTCCATTCTGATTAGTCGAATCTGCGTTGTTGCCTGCCTGCATCGGTGCTGATACAAAAACCCCGCTTGGAGAACTGTCCGCTGCTTCGCCTGAGTTCGCTGACGAATTCAATTTATGGATTCCATCTGAGGTTCGCACTGTAATATCCTCTTCGTAACCAAGAAAGATTGCGATCGTCTCGACAAGCATATCCATATCGATTGGCTTTAACAAATAGTTGTTGCACCCGGCATTCAGGCACTTTTGCTGATCTTCAGGCAGTGGGTTTCCTGTGAGCGCAATGATGGGAGTTCTAAACCCTTCAGCCCTAAGTCGTCTTGTCGCTGCATATCCATCGAGTACTGGCATTTGCATGTCCATCAGCACAACATCTGGCTTGTGTTTCACAACGATCTCACAAGCCTGCTTGCCGTTTTCAGCCTCAATCGTACGGACATTAAGCTTTTCCAAGAAGACGCGCACAATTTGGCGATTCGTCTCTCCATCGTCGACAATTAGAACTGTTCCTGACTTGAGTTTGCGATGTGACTTTGTCAACGGACTGGCCTTCGAAGTTTCGTTCACTGATTCTTGAATCGAAGCCATAGAAACTTGACGAACACTTTTGCTCAATTGGACAGGCACGGTCACTTCGAATGTTGTGCCTTTCCCGAGTTGGCTTTCCAAGGTAATCTGGCCGCCAAGTGCTTCAACAAAACGCTTGCAGATCGATAAGCCCAAACCGGTGCCGCCAAATCGTCTTGTTACCGAAGAGTCAGCTTGAGTGAACGGCTCAAAAATCCGCTTCTGCTGATCGGGTGATATCCCAATACCAGAATCACTTACATCGAAACATAGACGACTATCGGAGAATGAAGTGGTGACCGTCACTTTTCCATTCTCGGTAAATTTGATTGCGTTGCCAACCAAGTTTAGAAGGACCTGCCTTAAACGAGTCGAATCAGAAACGATCAACTCCGGAACCAGACCGCGGATTTCATGGCAAAGTTGAATTGACTTGTCAGTTGCTCTCGCTTGATGAACTACGATAGATTGCTGGACGAGTTCTGGAAGATTGAACTCTCTTTGCTCGAGTTCAATTCTCCCTGCCTCGACTTTGGATAGATCGAGTATGTCGTTTATTAGTTCGATCAAATGATTACCACTTGAGTGGATCGTGTTGAGATACTCATCCCTTTTTGCTTTCGAACCCTCGAGGCCTCGGCGAAGGATATCAGTGAAGCCGAGGATTGCGTTCATTGGCGTCCGGATTTCGTGACTCATATTGGCTAGAAAATCCGTTTTGGCTTGGCTAGCCGCATTGGCAGCGTCTCTTGCTTGCGCGAGAGCAATTCGACTTCTCTCAAGAACGGTTACGTCATCCAAGGTGATCATTATGCCGTGACGCTTTGATTCTCCTATCGGAATGCAATTGACTAGGAAAGTTCGATCCTGCCCCTGACAATCTTCAAGCTGCACACGCACGTTAGACAAAGCAGACTGATTGGCAGCAACCGTTTGCCAAGGCAGGGCTTCATCATCCATACTGCAAAACGGGAAGTTACGTAATGAAGCCCCAACTAATTCAGATTCTTCCTTTCCAACTGTTTTGCAAAACGCCGTATTTGCCAACAGTATCCGCTCTCTTGAGTCGACTAACATCAAACCTTCAGCGAATTGGTTCAAAGCCTCCCGTACTCGCTGCGGTACACCTACGCTGGAGGGGTCCAAGTGCTTCAAAATGGAATTCAGAATGAAGTTGAAAACAAGAAAATTCACACACCCGATCAGCAGAAAGAAAGGTACACCAAAACTCTGAGCAAGCCCCACGATTCCAGCGCTATAAATGGGGCGAAATCTAAATTCAAGC
>JBCCEO010000780.1:0-3967 GCA_039030255.1 Planctomycetota bacterium
CCTTGTCCAAATGACACAAATTACAGGCGTTGGGCTGATTCTCCTCGATCATCCCAGCGTGGGTCGGTGAAAAGATCGCATGCGTGCGTACTACGTCTTGCATTCCTTCATTGATTTTTGGCATGTGGCAATTCATGCACCGATCCCCACTGCTACCGGGTTGGTGATGCGTGTGAGACGCCCGAAATTCAGGTGCTTTGTATTGACTATGGCAATGAATGCAAGAAGCGTCATCCTGTTCAGGAGTTTTGGCCCAGACTTTTCCAGTCGCCTTATGAGGATCGTGGCAGTGCACACAAGTTAACTCGGAGTAGCAGGATCCCTGCATGGCGTCGGAATACTCCGTCGAATTCCAAGTCGCCATGCCCGCCGCGAACTTCGGGCGATTGCCAACGTGGCAGCGAGCACAAGCAGCATTTACATTGGCCGCAACACCGCTGGTCTCAAGCTCTTTTGCAGTATGAAAATTTGGATGCTGAGGGGAAAACGATGGCTTTACTTCCTTGGGCTTCTCCACGTGCTCGCGACAGCCGAGATGACATGCCTCGCAGCTTACGCCCAAGCTAACCGCCTTATCCCGCGCATCGAACTTAATGAAGCTCTCTGTCATTTGGCCGAGCTGCTCGTCGCCAAAGTCCTCAGGCGGAGCACTGCCATCGTATTGACTTGGGTGCGATTCGGCCACGTATTCGCTCAATTCCAAAAATGCGTCTTCCGTCAACGATTCGCCCAGCACCTTGGGCAGCCGCACCATCATGTCGCCAAAGGAAAAAGTCGTATGGCAATAATTGCAACTTGATGCATAGACGAGGCCAAGTTCCGCATCGCGGACGGAAACGCCACGCGAGCCCGAGGCTTCCTCGGACGACTCTATTTCCGCTGCGAAATTCTCTGGTACAGTCAACTGCTCTGCCGTCTCCCAGCGATGATTCTCGTCCAGTTCCTCAGTGATGTGAACGATAGGCACCCATTCTTCGCGGTCAATCCAGTATCCAAACGGAAGCACGAAGTCGCGATAGTAATAGGAATGTGACTCGGCCTCGGGACCTTGTAGACCAACGCCCACGTAGTACTGATAGAAACGCGAACCGATCGTTTGCGTGATACGATATTCACGCAACAGTCCTTCTTTCTCGTACTTCATCCGGTAGTCGTCACCTTTCCGATAGAAAGTGCCAACACCACCTCGATAAGAGATGGTCTTCTTGCCTGAAAAGTCGCCGATGACAGATTCTTCATTCGCCAAAGCATTCATCCAGCGGTGCGGATGTTCGCTCCAATTCTGATGATTCTTCTGGTGACACGCTTCGCACTTAGAAGGCCCAACATAATCGCTCGGCGCGATATTACTCTTGCCTTTCGTTGAGACCAGTTTCAGGGCTTTCGGCGAAATTGAATCCCAAGCAATCGTTAATCGGCCGCTACGAAAAGAGCGAGTCATTTTCATGCCTGGTGTCTGGCCTGCCAATTGCTCGTCTTCAAGCGGGAACAATAACGGCTGCAAAATGTAGACGCCTGCAATGAGAATGAAGACGATAATCCCCAACAGTGCAGCACCAACAATTCGACTCTGGCCGCCGGATTGCGACTCTGAGGACTTCTTGGAACCGACTTTTGTTCCGATGACCTTTTGCGGCTTCTTATTTTGCTTCTTCTTGGTTCTTTTCTTCGCCATCGATTTGCCAACGTTTCAAACTGCAGGCTTCAAGCTGCACACCAGATCCCCGATCCTTAGCCTATCGCGACCAAATCCATCGATAGAGGTTTTTGGAATCCACGTATCGAGCTTGGGAATTTGCAGACCCAAGAACTACCACAATACTTGTTTGCGTCGTTTTTTCGCTTTCATTGCTGCCAATCGAAACCAAACAAGCACCAGCAGCACTAGTCGTTCCAGTCTTGAAGCCCCAAAACCCATCCTGTGCTAGCAAACGATTCGTGTTCTCCCACAGGACATCGCGACGATAGCCATTCACACTCTCAAGTCGGCAGCCGCGTTGTCTGGTTCCGACGTATTTTCTGAACTCCGGTATAGCCCAGGCGACCAGCGCCAGCTTGGCCAGATCGACCGCAGTACTCTGATGCCCGGGCTCGGTCAGGCCGTGAGGATTGGTGAAATGGGTCCCGGACATTCCTAAAGATTTTGCTCGACGATTCATCGCGGCGATAAAAAGTTCATAGGACTCTGCGGCAGAGCGTTTACCTATAGTGGTTTCAGTCGGTTTGCTGAGCCTAGCCCCGAAGTACTCTGCAATTGCGACTGAAGCATCATTGCCGCTGGGTAGCAACAGGCCGTAAAGCAGCTCACTGACAGGTACCCGTTCGCCGGCTCGCACTCCCGCTGTAGACCCGATTGTCTGGTCCGCACGTTCCGAAAACGTGATGACTTCCTCCATCACTTGGGGGTGAGCTTTCGCAAGTTCAAAAACCAATAAGGCAGTCATCAGTTTCGTCGTACTGGCTATGTCTCGCGTTCTGTTCCCCTCTTTGTGCGCAAGCAGCTGACCATTGTCGGCGTCAATGATCACCCAAGACTTGGCGGTCGTTTCAGGTGGGGCGTTCAATTTCAATGCAGGGGCCCTTTCTAAGACCTCCCGGTTGACGACTTCTGGCGAGGGCACAGGATCGTCATTCAGTTGCAGTGTCCCAAGCGCGGCCCAAGTCGCTTTGTTCACCACGCCGGACTCCTCGAGCTTGCTCTTGCGCTGGAAGGACTTTACAGCTGCTTCGGTGGCAGGGCCAAAGTCTCCGTCGATAGAAAGCCACGATTTGATTCGCTTATTCAAAGTCCTTTGCAGCGCTTCAACTAGCAAGCCATGTGATCCGTTGGCAAGCTCTGTGGGTTGCTGCTCCGCTGGACGGGTCTTCTCCTGGGCGAACAGAACGCAACGCTTCGCGACTCCCGCAATCAACTGTTCTGCTTCATTGTCCAGGCCCCAAGATCGATCCTCGTTCTTTGTCGTTAGAACACAAAGCACAATCTTTATGTCTCCCAGGTAGATGATTCCAGCGTCGGTGCGCGATCGATTCACAGCTCCGGTCTTATGAGCCAGTCGTGCTTCTACCGGTAGGTGCCTTGCGATTTTCTGATTGTCGTCGCAGGTGAATAGATGCTCCAGAATTGCTTCGCAACTAGCTGGGGTCAACAATTCCTGCCGCAACAGCCGTTCATATATACCAACCATGTCGCTGGCCGTCGTACTTCCTAGCCCGTATAGATCGCTTCGCTTGGGAGCAAACGAACTGTTCCTAAGGTAAACCTTCGAATGGACTTGCGTCTCGGGAAAGCCCATTCGTTTCATCGAATCCGCCGTTGACTGCAATCCGATCTGGTCCAGAACGAGATTCGTGGCTGTGTTATCGGAATAGCGAATCATCAAGCGAACCGCATCCTTTAGACTGAGCTTCGCACCCGCGGAAAAATGCTCGGTCAGTATTCCTGATCCAGGCACTTTGTCTTCTTCTCGAAGCGTGATCATCGAATCCAAGTCGACTTCACCCAGTTCAGCTTGACGATACACCTCGACCATGATGGGAAACTTTATGAGGCTTGCAGTCGGCATGACCTTCGAACCGCCAACGCGGATCCGCCCGAGCTCCTCGTTCTTCTCGCTGAGAAAAACGGCCGCCGCGCTCGCCTTGCCCGCATGTCTCTCGAGCGCAGACTCAATCCTCTTCTGCAGCCCACCAGTGTCCCAAGTTTGCTTCTTAGGCTCCTGTTGCAACTCGGCAATTGCCCCCGACGATTCCTGCCCAGGGCATGGCATAGCAAGAATGATGGCGCAGGCGAGAACGAGGGCACCAATCGGATACGAGGGAGTAAGCATTCGATTCAGCAGCGAGATTGAGTAGCGATGCGTGATGTTTCCTGTGAAACATTATGCATTAGCCTAACCTGAATCGTTCTTCCGTGTGCGCCAGGAGCGGGAATCAGGCAAGAAGGAAATAGGAATCTTTGAAGTCACAA
>JBCCEO010000781.1:0-3959 GCA_039030255.1 Planctomycetota bacterium
CGCATGGCTCTGCTTTGGCGACAGTCCGCTACAGTATCACGTGCTGAACATATTCATTCAAATATTCGTCGTTCTTGTGCTGTATTTCCTGGGAATACGAATGCTCACTGTGACGCCTCGCGACGGGAGCATTCCCGTAGACAAGGATGCGTACCTTCGAGCAAGCCAAGTTTCCTTTGCAGCGACGCTGCTTTTTGCGGTTCATCCATTCGCAATCCACAGTGTTACCTGGATTAGCGGCAGCAAAGATTCCTATGCGGCGTTGTTTTCTGTACTCGCACTTTTGCTCTACGGACAGTTGCTTAGCAAGTCATCCACTTTGGTGGAAGAACGTAGACAAATGCATCAAACAATGCTGCTGGCAGGTCTCGGTGTGCTGTGCCTGGGCATCGCGACATTATGTAAAGAACTTGCCGTTGTTTTGCCTGCCTTCGCCAGTGTTTGGTATTGGTATTCGATTCCACAGGTTGGAAATTCCAAGCCATTGTCTGTGTTGCAGCGCGCCCCTCAATTCGTATTGGCAGCCTTTTGGTTCGTTTCCTTGGCTGCCTTGTACTTGCGAAGTCGAGTCCTGGCCGGCATTGGACTTAACGTCGAATACCCAGCAGAATCCTTTCTGGCCAATATGTTCATTTCGACAAAGTTAATCGTCGTCTACTGGCTGCGGATTCTAATGCCAACCCAGCCGACTATCGTTGATCGCTGGCCGGTGGCGGAGCCAACGGGCTTCCTTGAATTTGCCTGCCTATTCGCTTTGTTTGCTCTTGCTGTTGCGACCATTGCATCGATCATTCGTCGTAAGCCTGTCGGGCTCGCGTTGGCTTGGTTGCTGATCTGGATGCTGCCGAGCACGGGTATTCTGCCGCTTCGCCACATGTACGCAGAGCGTTATCTTTATCCTGCAAGTTGGGGCGTCTTTTTCGGCTTGGCCATCTTGTTTTTCCCGAAAATTTCCGGGGTCACATTGAGACCAAAAATTGCATCCGGGAATGGGCCTCCCCAGCTTCCAGGCCCTCGTTTCCTATGGGCTTTTGGCGTTATTGCAGCTCTATTCAGTGTTCAGACCATCGTTGCTAATCGTTACTGGCGTAGCGACGAATCCCTATTTCGGCACGCCGTTGAGCAAAACCCAAATTACGCCGAAGGTCTATCGGCCTTGGCACTGATCGAGCTGGAAAGAGAAAACTTTGAGGCGTCGCTCGAATTGGCAGAAAAAGCGATCCAAAGTGGGAAGGATCCAGATTTCCGTTCTTATTGGTCGCTCTATGGCACCTATTCGAATGCCGGTTCAGCAGCTTTGCGGCTTGGCAAATCCGAACAAGCGCTGTCTTACTTTCGGGAAGCCGAAAAAACGCGTCCGCTAAATGCGCTCAGCCACTATCACTTAGGGCTTGCAGCCAAGGCACTTTCGAAGGACTCAGAGGCAGCTGAACATTACAAAAGGGCCATAGAGCTAGATCCCAATCACAATTTGTCCCGAAACAATTTGGGACACCTTTACTTGGTGCAACAAAAATTCTCCGAAAGCATTAATTTGCTCTCACCAGTGGTGGAGGCGGAGCCGGAAAACACCGTGGCTCGTGCCAATCTTGCGACAGCATTTTTACTTTCGAGCGATTTTGATTCGGCGGCTCGGGAATTTGAGAAGCTACTTCAGCGGACGCCTCAAGACGGAATCAACATGGCCAAATTGGCTTGGGCCGAGTTTGAATTAGGAAAGCGTCGGGAGGCGAGCATACATCTGGCGACCGCTCAGAAGCTTGTGCCGAACCATCCTACGATCGTATTTGTGTTCAGCAAATACGTTCAAAATACGCAGCCCTAACCTTCGACCTCGACCACAATACCACGAGAATCACCACTCAGCGGCTTCACTAGCCGGCAGCATCTGCCGTCGAGGAATCCTGGTCGTCATCGTCCTGGGATTCATTCACAGCCTCCGATGCAATTTCAGGCTTAGGTTGAACCTGAGTGCCGTGTGCGACACGAGGACCGGGAAGCGTTTCATCAATCAGTCGCGCCAGTTCTTCGGCATCCATGACTTCAATTTCTAACAAGCGTTCAGTAACGCTTTCCAAGGCTTGCCGGCGTTCCATAAGGATTTGCCGGGTGTTTTGGCCCATATCGTCTACGATACGAATTACTTCTTCATCAATTTCGCGGGCAGTCTGTTCACTGTGGTCCCGCCCAAGGCCTTCACCTCCGCCTGCGCCCAGGAACGGAGCGCGGCCACTTTCACGATAATTCACACGCCCAAGGCGACTCATGCCAAATTCCATGACCATGCTGCGCGCGATCGAACTACAGCGTTCCAAGTCGTTTTGCGCCCCTGTGCTGATGTCACTGAAAATTAACTCTTCAGCCAGCGTCCCCGCAAGCAATACTTGCATCTGAGCTTCCAACTCTCCTTGGGTCATCAGGAAGCGTTCGCCCGCGGGCCGCTGCATGGTGTAGCCCAGCGCGGCAAG
The DNA here is from genome assembly GCA_039030255.1 of Planctomycetota bacterium. GTDB lineage: Bacteria > Planctomycetota > Planctomycetia > Pirellulales > Pirellulaceae > Aureliella. The sequence goes on from JBCCEO010000781.1 coordinate 2,469, forward strand.
CCCACGTGGGATGATCGAAACTTTGTGCACCGGGTCCGTGTTCGGTAAGGAGTAGGCGACCAAAGCGTGAGCCGCTTCGTGGTACGCAACTCGCTTTTTCTCTTCCTCGTCCATGATCCGACTCTTCTTTTCCAAGCCGGCGGTAACGCGTTCCACTCCTTCATCAAATTCTTCTTGGCCTACCGTGTTCTTACCTTTGCGAGCTGCCAACAATGCCGCTTCGTTGACCAAGTTGGCCAAATCGGCACCGCTGAAACCACTTGTAATGCCGGCTATCTCCTCCAGTTCCACATCCGAGGACAGTTTCACGTTCTTGACGTGAACCTTCAGGATTTGAGCTCTTCCGCTCTTGTCAGGGCGATCAACCAACACGTTTCGGTCGAATCGTCCTGGACGAAGCAAAGCTGGGTCTAACGTTTCAGGACGGTTGGTGGCAGCGATCACAATGATGCCAGTATTCGGATCAAAGCCGTCCATCTCGACAAGCAACGCGTTCAGCGTTTGCTCCCGTTCGTCGTGCACGCCAACCACATTGCCACTACGGCTTTTCCCAAGTGCATCCAGTTCATCGATGAAGATGATACAAGGCGACTTGGCGCTGGCTTGCTGGAACATGTCTCGCACCCGGGCTGCACCGACGCCGACAAACATTTCGACGAAATCGCTACCTGAGAGACTAAAAAAGGGAACGCCTGCTTCGCCGGCAATCGCTTTGGCGAGCAACGTTTTGCCTGTTCCAGGAGGTCCGACTAGCAACACGCCTTTCGGAATGCGACCGCCGAGTCGCTGATACTTTTCGGGGTACTTCAGGAAATCGACGATCTCGCGAACTTCCTCCACAGCCTCGTCGACGCCAGCAATGTCATCGAAGTCGATCGCGATGTCGTCCTGAGCGTAAAGCCTTCCGCGCGATCGACCAAACGACATAGGTGAACCGACTCCGCCAATTCGCCTGAGCACAAACATCATCAGCAAAAAGACGGCCAGGATCATCAGAATGCCTGGGCCCCACTGCGTCATGAAGTTCGGCGGATCCGACCAATTCCAGCTCACATTGCTCGCATCTAGAGCGTCTTTTAATTCCTCAGTCGTGGTTTCATTCTTGTTCTTGTTGCACCGGAATTTGTGCCAAGCTGGTTCTCCATCAGCGGCATCCTTAGTGAACGTCTGCTTGCGAACTTCGCCAGAAATATACTTTTCATCGACCTGGATTTGACGCAGGCCTGATAGCTCCGTTCGGCGTTCCGGATTGGTTTTCGAAGGAATTGAGATCTTCTTGGCGAGCTGGATCAATTCGCCTTCTGCATTGATTTGAGAATCAAGCAGGTTTTCATCGTCATTTCGATTTGCGTACTTCAGCTCCGACAACAAGGACATCATGTCGGGGTAGCTCAGCCGATAAACCGCGCTATTGGCAACGAATATGCCTACGCAAACTACGATGATGCTCGACAGCACTAGGTACCAAACCCAGTTGCCCTGTTTGCCTTC
>JBCCEO010000782.1:0-3952 GCA_039030255.1 Planctomycetota bacterium
ATCTGTTTAGGCACGTTCTAGCCACCTTTCCTGTTGGCACTTCTAATTTGTTCTGAGTACAAGTGGAGTGCTTTCAAAGCAGGGCTTCGCCCGTAAGTTCCGAGATGCTAGCGCGGCGTCGAAGATTGAGTCTTTGCCCGCAATGAGAACAGTAAAGTGCTTCTGAATCGCTTTGCTGTTCGCAATTCAAGCATTTGCTATTCCGATTTGGCATAAAGGATTCCTAAATGAACTGAAGCCGCAACATTCCAAGCGGGGGGATCAATTTATCCCGATTGATTTAAGAGATGGTGAGTTTACTTTGAAGTCTTCTTTTGCCTACACTTTTTGTCCTGCGACTCGCATAGTCGATTTGATCGTCTGGGAAATGTTGGCGTTTAGGCTTCCAATCTTTGATATTTCGAACTTTCTACAAGCAAAAGTCCAATATGAGTGCGGAAAACGAGAACTTCAGGTTCATAAGGAAACGTGTCCAAATGGAGTGGGGGCCAATTTTGGAATAACGAATCATTGGCTTCTTGCGCGGGTATTCTTCCGTGAAAACCGTGGCTAGTACTCGCGCTTGGTAATCCGTATTCAGCCTTTCGTTATCCATTTCGCAACCTTCGGGTAGTGGAGGTTCGCCATCGACTGCTATAATCTGCAACTTGGAAATATCAGTACTTCGATCAAGAATCGATCCAAGCTTGGCGGATTGCCAAGAACCAATGGAATATGACGCAAATGGGTGCAAAGCAAGGCAAAGACAAGGGCGGCAAGAAGTCCCCAAGTACTAAGGCCACGGGTGGTGACGAGCTAAAATCTACGGCGAAGTCTACGGCAAAATCTAAGGGGAAAGCCAAAGGCAATAGCGAGTCGGACGACATCGTGCTGGACGAAATCCAGAACACGCGCGAGACGGTGGAGTCGGTCGTTGTTGCGTTCATCTTGGCTTTTCTATTTCGCGCCTTTGTTGCAGAAGCATTCGTTATTCCTACTGGGTCCATGGCGCCAACCTTGATGGGGGCCCACAAGGATTTAGTTTGCCAGCACTGCGGCCAGCCTTATCAGGCGAATGCAAGCAACGAATATGATTCAAACACCGGTGCTTTGTTGCGCGCCAAGACTTTCGCGAGTTTTTGTTCCAACTGCCGAGGTCCCAACGCTTACGATTTTGACAACAACAAAAACCATTCGACGTTTTCTGGCGATCGTATCCTGGTCAGCAAGTTTGATTATGTGTTGTCCAAACCCAAGCGTTGGGACGTGTTCGTGTTTAAGTATCCATCGAAAGCTCGCGTCAATTACATCAAACGCTTGGTAGGGCTGCCGGGAGAGACTTTGGAGTTACTGCATGGGGATGTTTACATTGTCGACAACGAGAAAGATTCGAAGACGATAGCACGCAAACCGCCTCATAAAATTCAGGCGATGAAGCAATTGGTCCACGATTCTGAGCATATTCCAGTGGACTTGGTAAAGGTTGGGTGGCCAAGCTCCTGGCAACCACTCACGTACGCCGGTGACGCTTGGGACGTGGAATTTTCCGAGGCCGGATGGTCAGCTCAACTTGGCGCATCGAACCAAGCAAATTGGCTTCGCTACTACCACAAGTTTCCTACGAACAAACAGTGGGAAGACTTGCGTTCGGGCTCGCCGGTCGAAATCGCAGATCGATATGAATCACGATTGATTACCGACTACCTGGCCTACAATACGCAGGTCATCATGCGCGATGCTTTCGACATGTTCGAAATGAAGGAGAGTTCGATTGGTAGCTGGATGCCCAAAGCATTGAGCGCCATTACGCCCAATCCGAGATTTATGCCAGATCAAGCGATTACAGAAGGCCGCACCGTTTACGATACCGTCATGGAGGAAGGTGGAGTTACCTACAAGATGGTTTCGGAAACTAACGATGGTCTGCACTGGGTTGGCGACTTGAGCGGCGAATTCGAAGTTGAGGTTGAATCGGAGCAGGGCGAATTACTTCTCGAAGTCATCGAGTTTGGCATACATTTCGAATGTGCAATCGACATAGCAACCGGTAAAGCAACACTCTCGGCCCGTGAGGGAGACTCTGAGCTATCAATCTTTTATGGAGAGTCGACGCTCACAGCCGACACAGGTGTGAAAGGGGCAGGGAAGTACCGACTTGAGTTTTCAAACTTTGATGAAGCCTTGACACTGTGGGTGAACGGGCGAGTTGTCTCTTTCGATAACCAAGGCGGTTATGACTTGGGAAGTATTCGAGAAGGTAGTGCCCGGCGTCCTTATTACACGACGCAAGATCCGCTTGATGCCGCGCCCGTTGGCATCGGCGGAAGAAGACTGGCGATGAAAGTCAATGCAGCTCGGGTCTACAGAGATATCTACTACTTGAACGTCCAAACTGGTCAAGATTTCTGTGACTACCCGGGGCGATTAGATATGGTGCGCGGCGTTGTTCCCGATGCGCAAGCACGCGAGCGACTCCGGGATCGAACGGATTATCTTGCGGCAGTCTATTCACATCCTGAATGGTGGAATGAATCAACGCTGTTTGACCTGCGTCGGTCGCGACAATATGTATTGGAAGACAAGCAATACTTTCCAATGGGTGACAACAGCATGCATAGCTACGATGGTCGGGCGTGGTTTGGGCACCATTACGTTGAGGAGCAATTTCTGCTCGGCAAGGCGTTGCTCGTTTTTTGGCCGCATACTTGGAATACTCCCGTGCCCTTTACGCCGAACATTGGCCGGATGGGACGAATTCGCTAGCCGAGTCCACTAGGCGACTGGCAAGGAGTCAACTTATAGCTTTTGTGTCGGCCCCAGTTGGGATCGCTAGAAATGCAGCCTTATTCAAAGGGCTCTTTCACTGTTTCAGCAAAAACGAAAATAAGCTAGCATCACGGCTCTGATACCAAGTAATTGTCATGGATGACCACAAATGCATGTCTTGAAAGTAGACGGACTCGAGAAGAGTTACGGTCGCCGCAAGGTGGTCAATGGTGTGAGCATGGTTGTCAATCACGCCGAGATTGTCGGACTATTGGGGCCCAATGGAGCAGGAAAGTCGACCAGCTTTAAAATGACTTGCGGCATCGTCAAGCCGGATCGTGGACGCGTTTATTTGGCCGACCAGGACGTAACAAATTGGCCGCTTTTCCGTCGCGCTAGTGAAGGCCACATGGGATATCTGGCCCAGGAATCTAGCGTTTTTCGCAAGCTGTCTGTTGAGCAAAACATTTTGTGCATCTTCGAATTGCTAGGCGTTCCCTATCGTGAACGCAAGCAGAAGACGAAGGAGCTTTTGGAAGATTTCGAGATTACGCACATTCGAAAATCGAAAGCAGGAAAGCTCTCCGGTGGAGAGCGTCGCCGGCTTGAAATTGCTCGGTGCTTGGTTTCAGATCCTGAAATCATAATGCTTGATGAACCCTTCGCTGGGATCGACCCGGTAACAGTTCAGAGTATCCAAGAGATCATTTCCAAGTTGCGTGAGCGCGGGATTGCGATTCTGATCACGGATCATGCTGCCCGTGAGATTTTGCAAACCGTGGATCGCTGCTACGTCATTAACAAGGGGACGGTGCTTTGCGAGGGGAGCCCGGAAGAGGTCAAGAAACATCCTGAGGTAAGGCGCGAATACTTGGGGGACATCGTGGCTGAAGAATCCGAGGCCTTGGCGACTTCCGCACATATGGAAATCCAGTCCCAATCACCAAAGCGTCCGCACTTGTTACGCCGTCGTCCAAAGGCTGCTGCGAAAACCGAAGTCGTTGGCGCTCCACGTACGCGACAGCGAAAAACGGATCTCTAGCCGAGTGTTTGAATGTTCCCCTCGCAGTATCTGCAAGCTTTTCAACTAATGACCGACGGGCTCAAAGTAGCGCAGCTGTCATGGTGCATGTCTTGGTAGAAGCGGACGTTGGATTGCAGAATGTTATATTGCTGCGTCGGGGCTATTGCTGCCTGGAATGGGAAG
>JBCCEO010000783.1:0-3951 GCA_039030255.1 Planctomycetota bacterium
GGCATGATGTCCTTGGAGGAGCGGCGACCGAATTCGTATCCAAATTTTATTCGTTCCTACGCGGCCTGTGCGGCATTTGCAGACTATCAAGTGGGTCGAGTTCTTGATGCACTGGACAGTAGTTCCATGAAGGCTAGCACGATCATTTGGTTGATTTCCGACCACGGCTTTCATTTGGGGGAAAAAGATCATATAGAAAAGTTCGCACTCTGGGAGAAGAGCAATCATATTCCGATGATTGTGATTGCTCCTAATGTTTCCCAAGGAAACAAAGTTTGCTCGGCGCCTGTCGATGCAACCTGTGTCTATCCGACTCTGCTGGAGCTTTGCGAGCTGCCTATGGACGGGGCCTGTGATGGTCGCAGTATCGTGCCGCTGCTTGAAGATCCAGCCGGTGAATGGGAAACACCAGCGCTTATGACATATGGTCGGGGGAATCATGCAGTGCGAAGCTCGCGATGGCGATACATTCGTTACGCGGACGGCTCGGAAGAGTTGTACGATCACAACGTAGACGCACTCGAATGGAAAAATCTTGCTGATGATCCTCGCTACCAGCAAATCAAAACTGAGCATCAGAAATGGTTGCCCAAAGAAGAGAATTCTCCGATTTCAGATTTGAAGAAAAAATGAACCCCTATTTCCATATTGGCATTTGCGCCGCCAGCCTATTGCAGATGTTCAGTACCTCGTTGTTAGGTGCGGAGCGGCCCAATGTGCTGTTTATCGTCGTCGATGATCTGCGACCGACTTTAGGATGCTACGAAGACAAAGTGGCGGTGACGCCGAATATCGATCGTTTGGCAGCTGAGGGCATGTGCTTTCAAAACGCATTCTGCCAACTCGCCGTTTGCTGCCCCTCACGACTATCTCTGCTGTCAGGGCGGAGACCTGATGCGATTCAAGTTTGGGATTTGAAAACCCACTTTCGTGAGGCTCATCCCGAGCTCATCTCTTTGCCTCAACACTTTCGAAACAACGGTTATTTCACACAGAGTATTGGCAAGGTTTTTCACGGTAGCGGCAAACCTTCGAAAGATCCTATTTCTTGGTCTAAGGAGCCGTTGTTCGATTATGTTCGGGATCCCAAATTGCGTTACGGGACAAAACACAATCTGAGTGGCGAGGGGCTGAAGCGAGATAGCTACGAAGCAGCAGCAGTATCCGATGACTACTACGTGGACGGAAAAGTCTGTAACGCGGCGTTGGCGGCATTGAAGAACTGCGAGCGTGAAAACCAACCCTTCTTCTTGGCAGTGGGATTCCGTAAACCGCATTTGCCATTTTGTGCACCTACAAAGTATTGGGAGCTATACGAGCCACTTGGACTGCCATCGCTAGGCCATAGTGAGCATCCGAGCGGTGCTCCGGAGTTTGCCACACGTAGCTGGCTTGAGTTAGAGGGATATCGTGATATTCCAGATTCTGGACCAGCAACAGAGAACAAAGTCCAGTTGCTGCGACAAGGCTATTATGCCTGCGTCAGCTACGTAGATGCTTTGGTCGGCAAGTTGTTGGGTCAGCTAGGTGAGTTAGATCTCGCTAACGACACCATTGTCGTTCTTTGGAGTGACCATGGTTTTCATCTTGGAGAGCAAGGCCTATGGACAAAAGCCAACAACTACGAGTTATCCACGCGTGTGCCATTGATCATTTCAGTGCCAAGCCAAACCAAACCAGAGTTGAATTCTAAATTCGGTCGCTGTGACGCTTTAGTCGAACTTGTGGACGTGTACCCGACTCTAGTCGATTTGTGCAATCTGCCCCCAGTCGACGGACTCGAGGGCACGAGTTTACTTCCTTTATGGTCGGACCCGATGCAAGCTTGGAAGCCAGTCGTATTTCACCAGTATCCACGGATGATGAAGGGATCGCGCCACAAGAGTCACGGAGAGGTTATGGGTTATGCCGTCAGATCCAAATCCTATCGCTATGTTGCTTGGCGTGATTGGCAAACTCAAAAGACTTTGTCCCATGAACTGTATGACATGCGCGTGGAGCCAGTGGAGTTGAAAAACTTGGCGGACAATGCCGAACACTTTGCCATTTTGCAGCAAATGCAACGATACCTTGATGAAGGGTGGCGGGCTGCCGTTCCAAGCGTTGGGCGTTGATCTCACCTCATGTTTGGTGTACCCGCGTCCAAGACGCTGCCAAAGCAATCAGGCTCGTTCCGAAGACGAGCGACTTTGGTGAAATTCACGCATTCTGAGGCGATTCACCGCAAACTCTAACCAAGGTGTGCCGGGATTCTGACGGTGAGCTAGCGTTTTGCTGGAGGGTTCCAATAAGACAACTTGTTCGTCTTTACGAATGAATTGGAACCGTTGTTGGGCTTCGAATCAAACCGGACTTTTCATGCTCTGGAAGGCGCTACTAACACTTTGGCTCGCTATCGTGCTATCGGGACTCGCAGGGGTTACCGTCTACAGCACCGCAATAGGAAGAACTGGAAAAGTTCCTGAGCACTGGCCCGAGACGGAATCCATCGAGACGTTACCAGGCGAAGGGCGTCTCTTGGTGTTCCTACATCCGAAGTGCCCGTGTTCTCGAGCAACAGTGCGTGAGTTGCAGAGAATCCTAGTTGACAAGGACACACCCAGGACAGAGGCGATTATTTACATTCCAAAGCAAGCGTCCACCGCGGACCAATCTTGGTTTCGTACGGACTTAATTGTCAGTGCCAGCAAAGTGTCCACCGTGCGTTGGGATGTCGACGGCGCATTGGCGAAGGAGTTTGGTGCTTTGACTTCTGGGCATACTCTGTTGTTTGATGCTCAAGGCAAGCGTGTCTTTAGCGGAGGCGTCACTTCTGGCCGTGGCCATGAAGGTGAAAGTCCAGGCAAACTGGCTTTGATGGAGATTCTTTCGGGCTCCAAGAAGTCCGGCGAGTACCCCGTATTTGGATGTCCCATCGTTGCAGAGCAAGGGGATATTCGATGAGCAAGGCAGTTGAAAATGTTGTCTCGCGCGGTATCGAGAAGGAACATCGGACTCGAATCTTATTTGATGCCTTTCGGCGTAATATTTCCATGCGCACAGATCGATCATTCGTGTGGTTGATGATGGGTCAATGGTTGCTTGGCATTTTTCTAGCCGCTTTCGTATCGCCCTCCACGTGGATTGGTGCGACGCCAAGCGTACATATTCATGTTTGGATTGCAACGATTTTTGGAGGCGTGCTTGCTGCTTTTCCGATCCTTATGGCCCTTCTGTATCCAGGCACCGCTAGAACGCGGCACACGATGGCTATCGCCCAAGGCGTTTGGACCGCTTTCCTAATTCACTTAACGGGTGGTCGCATCGAGACACACTTCCATGCATTTGGATCAATGGCCTTTCTAGTTTTCTATCGCGATTGGAAAGTCCTATTGACGGCAACTTCTGTGGTCGTCATCGACCACGTTGTACGTGGGTCTTTGTGGCCGATCTCTGTATATGGCGTCGCTTTCGATAGTACTTATCGCTTCATTGAACACGCGGCATGGCTGACTTGGCTCGATGTTTTTCTCATCGCTTCCTGCTTTCGACATCAGCGCGAAGCCTACGATATCTGCCGCCGACGGGCGGAGCTCGAGTGTGCGAATGCAGAAGTGGAATGCCGGGTTCAGCAACGAACTCAGGAATTAGAAAGAGCGACCCACGAATTGGAAGCAGAATATGCTGCCCGAGAAGCTTTGCATTCTGAGCTAATGTCCGCTTCACGAAAGGCCGGTAAAGCAGAAGTTGCCACCGGCGTCTTGCACAATGTGGGCAATGTCCTTAACAGCCTAAATGTGTCTGGCCAAGTGCTAGCCGAGAAGGTTACGAACTCTCCTGTGGATAAGCTTGCAAAGACAGCTGAAATCCTCAAAGAACAGGACGATATCGCCGAGTTTCTTGAGACAGAACGAGGGCGTTTCTTCCCTCAAGTAATTGAACAGCTCTACGAGAAATTTGAGAAAGGACGCC
>JBCCEO010000784.1:0-3938 GCA_039030255.1 Planctomycetota bacterium
AAAACAAAGGCCTGCGAGATCTTGGGAATTACAAGACCTGCGTTGTATAGCAAGCTTGCCAGAATGAAGGACGCCGCGGTTTCCTAACACGATAGCTGGCATGATTCAAATGATGAAAACGAAATCCCCCAAAGCGACTACGTATCTGAGAGCCATGAGACTCGTGTTCGAAAACCTTGAATCTCGTGTTCCATTGGCCGCCGATCTGATGCAATTCGAAGCAAATCAGTTTCCCGCGTCAAACTACTTGGAAGGACTCGAAACAATCGCCGCTGATTCGTTCGCAGTAGAGGGCTTGCAGGTAGCAGATATGCTGTTCCATCCGAACCTGAATTCGGATCTCTGGCTTCCGATGGAGTTAAGCGAGCTGGACTCGATTGAGGCAACCACATTCTTTGAGAGCTCGAGTGAATTTGAACACTCGGCTCTGGTTGATTTCGCAATTGAGAACGTAGCATTCGAGGTCCCAGCGACCGCTCCCGATTCCCTTGATTTCCATTTTCCGGACTGGCCGGCCAACTCAGACTACGTTTTATCCACGAGCTTGGATGAATTCCCCTCGGAAGATCCAAATGCCTACACCGCCGAGGCAGCGGATTCGATTTTTGCGGACTATGGAATTTCTACACCAACAGCGGTGTTCGACCTTCTTGCGGCGAGTTCTCAGTTCGGAAGTATCACGAATAGTATTGAGCCTGAGAGTATCTTTAGAGTTGCTGAGCCAATCGGGCTGGAGTCTTTCTTCCTAGAGGCTAAGCCATCGGAAGAGAACACTGAATTGCAGTGGGGAATTGAGGCAGGTTTTTTCAATGAGCCCTCGATTGCGCTGCATGAATCCTCCATTCCGTTAGGTGATGGCGGCGTAGTGATGGCGACGAGTACTAACCTGGGGTTTGTAGGCGTCCTACCTTTCGACACTGCGGGTCAAACGGAAACTGGAGAATTGTTACCCATCGAATTCACGTCTGACTTGGCGATCACCTCGTTAGTACCGACGGATGACATTTTGGTGATGGAGCAAATCAACTTTGTGCCATCACAAGAGATCCTTGTGACAGAACTGCCGAATTCCTTTACTCCCGATCTAGCCGTATTTGAAACAGCGTCATCGCCAACTCAGATCTTTGGAGTAACGACGGGTCGAGTCTTTGGTCCGGATTTGCAATCCACGGCAGAAGCTCCCAGTATCGAACAAGAGCAAGTTGCAGAAGCTGCCCAAACTAGCTTTCGCAGCACGACACCTTCGGTCGATCTTGGAATTGTCGCAACGCTGAACAACAACACTTTCCTTAGGATAGGGGAGTCTTACCAGCCGAATGAAAACTCGTTTGGGCTAGTAGACGAATCAATCTCCTTTTCTAAGTCTGCAATAGACGCCGAGACGAAGATCGCAGATCGGCTAAACCTACCGAAGCAGTCTTTGTCGGGTGTCGACTCCCTGCAGATAGAGCGCCTGGAATCAGAATTAGGGTTTAGAAGCGATCCGAACATGGCGGAATCCATGCATGCACTAGGATTGGAGCTTCTATATCGCGAGGTAGATTGGTTGCAAACGCAGCAAGCTGGCCAATTGTTTGACGTCCCTTTGGACACCGCCGAGAACACGCGTGAATGGCCTCCGGAAATGGATTTTGATCAGCCACTTGGGAGTCCGAATCATTGGGACAGCCACCCTTTCAATCAGTTGGCGTTAATTGTTGGCGAGCCAATTACACCGCTGCATGGATTGCCTGACTTCGATATATTCCGAGATTTGATTGTCAAAACCACGGAACTGACAGAAGAATCGGTAACAACTTCACAGGCTGGCTTAACTACAGGGGATCAAGTTGCGAAAACCGTCCAACTGTCTGTTGGATTGGGACTTGTCGGGCTTATTGCTTCCCTCTCACGTCGCATTCGAGGAACGCAAGCTATGTCTCCTAGTTACATGGCAAAGGTGAGATCCGACCGAGGTCCGATCTTCGACGATGATCCGTTTGACAAGACAAAACCGATCGTGGAAAAGCTGAGTAATAACTAGTGGAAGAACCGGCGACCTCCAGCGAAGAAGATAAAACGCGACATTCCGCTGACCAGATCACTGATCTCTTCCGGGCCGAGGCTTCGATACTCGGAGAGTATTCTCTACCTGAGTTCTTTGAGCGACATCCGGAAATCGACAAGCGTTTGGCACTTGTCCCGTTGATCGTTGCGGAGCTTCGGCGGCAGGAGAGTGAGAACCAACCACTTTCACCTCGGCGATACTTTGAACATTTTAGTGAACTAGCAGGGCATCCGGACGCTTGGATGATCCTGGATTCGTCTAGAGAGTGGTTGCAAGCCCACGAAGGGCCGCATTGGGCAACAGCTTGGCAAGATGACTTCCCTGACTTGGCCCAACATTTCCTAGAGTCGCCCCGTCTCGAAGCTCAGCACGATCCCATCAAAGGCGATCTAGATAATTTACAGAGCGGCGACCGTGTTATGGACTTCGAAATCATCAAGTTCATCGGCGAAGGAGCGTTTGGACGTGTCTACTTGGCGACCGAGCTCTCACTCCAACGCCAATGTGCGTTAAAGGTGACGGTCGACCAAGGCAGTGAGGGGCAAGTGTTAGCCAAATTGAGCCATGGCGGCATCGTAGACGTCTATCGTGAACATAGGATCAGCGGCAGAAAGCTACTGGCCATGCGATATATTGCTGGCCAGTCATTGCTTCAGTGGATTGCATCGAATGTCCCGAATTCCGATGGCGGCCATATTGAGGGCGCTGTCAGACTTATCATCCAGGTGGCCCAAGCTCTAGGGCACGCACATGTGCGCGGAGTTCTTCATAGAGACATTAAACCTGCAAACATCTTGATGGATCAAGCGGGCAACCCGCTGTTGAGCGACTTCAATGTTGCGACTGCTGGCGAGAGCGAGTCGCGTTTCACGGTAGGCGGAACGATCAACTACATGTCACCAGAACAGCTGCAGGCGGTTTGCTTGAATGATGTCGATGCAGAATATCGGATCGATACACGCTCCGACATTTATTCCCTTGGCGTTGTTCTGTTGGAAGTCCTGACCGGACGAAAAACATGGTCAAGTACTAACACGACTAATGAACAAGCAGCGGCAAATGAACTATTAGCATCCCGATTACGCTCATCTCCATCGGGGCATATCGAGTTCGTTGGCATCTCACCTTCGTTGGCTGCGATTGTAGATAAGGCTTTAAGCCCCGATCCAGACAGCCGCTACCGGAGTGCAGCAGAACTTGAAACCGACCTCAAGGCTTGGCTTGACGATCGAAATAACGTCTACGCATCCAACCCCAGCCGAGCGGAATGGGCACGGCGTCACGTAAAACATAATCGGCATCGGTGGATTGCCACAGTTGCCATAGCTGCTGTGATTCTCTCCGCTACCTGGATCGGGCGTTTTTCGAGTAATCGAAGCCTTGCCGCTTGTGACACGATAGTGGCCTCGATCCACACTCTCTTGACCAACCGAAGGATCCCCCAAGCGTCAGAGATGTTGGGCGAGGCAAAATCTCAGCTGCGCCAGTCGACCATTGCTCGTTGGACTCAGCCTGAGCGATATTCCGTTCTAGAACAGTCCTTGCAACAAATCTCTGGACAGCTGGCCGATTTGGAATCCAAGCGATTCTCGTCTCAGTTTGGCGAAATTGTACTTCGTGAGATTCACGGACAAGATTCGAATGGCCTTTCAACACTGATCAAGGACACACTTGGAACTTACCGTGTTTTGACCTCACCAACATGGCAGCAAGAAGCCCCCTACTCAGGGCTCGAAGATACTAGGAAGCGCGAGATCGCAGAACGCATTACCGAACTCATGCTGGTAGCGATGCTTCAGTCATCTGCCAACAAGACTCCCAGTCAAACCCAGATCGCGAACGTCCTGAAACGACTACCCAGGGAACATCAACACTTTGCGGTTTTCAATCA
>JBCCEO010000785.1:0-3935 GCA_039030255.1 Planctomycetota bacterium
CATTGAACTCCGCAACGACCTCGTTTAACCCAGCCGAGCTCGTTTAACGGCTATTAGCGGCGAGCCGAAGGCGTCCTAGGCTTTGTTTGCCTGAGGTTGCGGCGGAGGAGGTTGCACCGGAGAGCATTGTGGCGGCGCGTCTTGTCTGCACTTTAGGCGTCGCCACCCGAAGAATTAAGCTCGAGACCATTTGATGGTCCGGCTTCCTCACTCTGCTCTAAATCTGATTCGGGTTCCTCAACCTCGATCTTGCGTACACGTCCGCCAGGAGGGAGCTCGGCTTCGTTATCGATTTCTGGCACTACAGGGCGCGCGGCACCGTAGCTAATCTTCTCGGAAGGCTCTGGAGTGGATGTGCTGGAACTGATCACTGTATCGGAGCTAACCCAGCCGCGATTTCCTTGGCTTACGGAAACAGAATAAGGATCGTAGTAGCTAAGTACGACAGGCGAATTCACCGTGCGAGGAACAAGTTTCGTTACTGTATAACTTTCGTATCGAGGTACACGCTTAGCAACCTTTACAGTCGTAGTGACCGATTGCGTCTCGTAATATTGAACTGGGACTTCACGCTCTACCGTTTCAAGCTTGTAAGTTGTTCGCTCAACCGTCTTAGGACGAATCATCTCCTGCTCAACCCAATCGGTTCGCTGTACCTGCTCTTTTCGTTCCACGCGACGGGTCATAGGTTTTTGCACTTGGTAAGGCACGCGTCGAGATGCTTGGTAAGCTTCCATACGAGTTGTCGTGATGGGGACTTGCTGCTGCACCATCTGGTCTTCCATGCGTGTGACTTGCACGGGCACTTGTTGGGTTTGAACCTGTGGCATCATGCTGGTGCGTGGCACGGATACTTGAACCGGATTCGGTTGGTAAACCAATTGCGTTTGGGTTGTTCCCGGCGAAGTGTAAGGAGTCCACAGAAGCCCACCGCGTTGACGAACTGGATTTCCGAAGGCGTCGTAGGTAACGCCCGGTCGATGCCACTTCAGCCAGTAGCGAGTGTCACCCGGCTGATAGTATTGCTGGGCGTAGGTCTGCCCTTGGTCGACGACCATGTTTTGATAGGTCGTTACAGGCGAATATGTCGTGTATTGCTGAGTCTGGTATTGTGTCTCAGTAACAGGACGCTGGACAACGTAGTTCTGCGTCTGCATCGTTGTCTCGGTAACAGGTCGGTAAGCTGTGTAGTTTTCGACCTTCTCTTGCGTTTCGGTTACATAAGTCGTTTCGTCGTAACTGCGATCAATCCATTCAGTTTTCGTGACGGGCTTCATCACCGTATAGCGTTCTTGGACGGTGCTCGTTTCGACCACAGGATTGCTAACTGTATACGTTCGTTTCTCCATACGCGTCTTTAGAACAGGACGTTGAGTCACTATGTCACGATCTTCATACACAGTGTCGTAGACGACTCGCAGTCGCTGCTCAAGCTGCCGTTCGTAGACGCGGCGAGGTTGAACTTGATAGATGGGGCCGCATATTTGGGCCTCAGCCAATTCTGCGAAGCCTGCGCAGAGAACGAACCCGAGCGAGAAAAGTGCAAATTGTCGCATTGTGCAAACCATTCAACAGGGCAATGAAATCACCTGACCTATGCATCCCTGCTGAAAACCCAAGCTCATCTTGGACTCCCCTATTTTGTCTGCGGAGACCAATTTTTTCAAATGTAGTTTATTTTGATCTCCTGGTTTTCTGACTCTAAGTCCCATTGTTTCAAGGGTTTGCAAGGCCTGGCTTACCGCGGCGCAAATGCCATTGGTCACTTGGTTTTGAATCGCAAGTCCCATCAGGACAACGAGTTGCAGCGTATTGTTGCCCAATCGGAACAATCGTTGCAACCTGCCCAAATCCACCTTTCGAGTCTCTGATTCTAGACTTACGCGGAACAGCAAGCAGCTTGGGCAACTTAAGGCGTCTAGGCGGAGTTCGGAAAGATTTTTCAGAATTGGTCCGATTATGCGGACTGGGGTGTACAAGAAGTAACGGACGGACAATTTGGAGGCCGTTGTGGGCTCAGCAGGCAGCTGAGGAGAGCCATACTACTATCAAGACAGAAAGCAGATGGGGAGACGTGCGGTCCTCGATAGCGAGCGTAAGTTACAGCCCTGGCGTAGTGACTGGCGAATCGCGAAATCCCGCAGTTGGCTCAAACTGCTCGAAGTCTTGCACGAGCCAGCGATCGTCCTTCTTCATGAAGTATACCTTGACGAACCGCGCACCACGCCCTTTGCCTGTCCCTTTTAAGTTCACATCGACCACTACATTGATCTGCGCGAGCGCCGTAGGCGGTTTGGATTCATTGATGTCGATAGACTTGATTCTAGTGACTCGTGCATCTTCAAATTCGAAGGATTTCAAGTTCTTCTTTGCGGATTGAACGGCTTCGGACGCATTCGGGTGTATTGCTCGTTCGATGGCCCTATGGTCATTTTTTTCAAGTGAAGCGGCCACATCATGAAGCGTTTCACGAATCAATTCTGTTTCGGTTTGCACTTGAATGTTGAGCATGACCAACAGCAGAGTTCCAACGGCGATTCCAAGTGCTCCATACATTAGCCCTTTTTGAATTTTCAACTCGTCCACTTGAGTCCATGCAATTCCGGCAAGAAACGCAAGTCCGAAACCTATTGCACCAATCCAAACAGGGTTTTCAAAGAACATCTCAGACATAGACACCTCCGAGTCTTGCAAATCAACACTTCATGCTGCTCATCAGACCGATTCGATCGCATGTCATGTACTGCATTATCCAACCCCCATTGATTTCAAAGGGTTCGACCGTAGGGCAGAAAAGTGAAGAAGAGAGTTTCGATTGAAGAGAAGAGTTAACAGAATTACGAAATCGATCGCTACAGCGTTCATGCGTTTTCGAAAGTGTTCAAATTGTTCAGCATCCGCGATTGCACTCCTTGTTGGAGAAACAAAAGAAAGCAAAACAATGCTATTCCTAGTTTTGGCTAGAGGTACTTATTATGAACTTGGCCAGCCCGCACCAGCAAGCGATTTTTGGTAGGAATGGAAGCTCTGTTTTAAAAGCTGGCGCCAATCCATGAAAGCGTTTTCCGAAACTACGCTGAACCTCTGCACATAGCATTGCTCCGAGCATTCGAACCTTGGAAAGGAATCCCATGCGTTTCGTATTCGTATTGTTGATCACTGGTACGCTGAGTATTAGTTTGAATCTCAAGGCAGGTGCGCAAAATCAAGATCCGCCGGCCGCAAAACCAATTGCAGGCGGGAATGCGACTCCTATCACTGCGGTGGAAGCCCAAGGGGAATCGGAAGAGAATGAGCTCGATAGCCTTTCGATTCAAACCTACAACGTTCAACGCGTGCTCAGTCGCATTGCAAAGGAAACTGGAAAGCAGCCCATCGAAGCCGAACAATGGCTTAAGATGCGGTTGACGAAGCGATTACAGAGGTCTCCTTCTGATGGCCAAGCCGTGGCGCAACTTGCGGGAACTGTCGCAGGCATTCCGCTCGACGAGAACGGCAACGGCATTTCTGTAGAAGCTGGTAAGGCGACGATTGTTTGCACCAATGCGAATCATCAGCAGGTGCACGCGATGCTTCGAACGTTGGAAGAGTTTGGTCTTCGGCAAGTGGTTATCCGAGCCATTATCGTGAAGACGACTCCGGAAATCGTGCAAAATAGCTTGCCCATCGAGTGGTCGCACGTGGAGACCTCGTCTCCCGTTGCAAAAGATAGCTTTCTTACGCCGAGTTCACCTTCGGTTCCGGAAGTAAAGGCAGAACGACTCCCAACACTGCGAGTTGATCCGGCTGCTCCGGACAAAACCACTGCCTCCAAAGTCGTTCCAAGCAGCTACCTAACGTACCGGGAGATCCCAAGTAGCAAAGTACTAGTGCGGCCCGATGACGTCCAAGGTGCGAATTGGACTCAGGCCTATTCCATAGTGGAACGCGCCAAC
>JBCCEO010000786.1:0-3933 GCA_039030255.1 Planctomycetota bacterium
CGTAGATTGCATGCACGGCAATCCATCAAGCCTTCCTTACAGCTGGAAAAATCCGATGCAAAGATTTTGCTATTTCACTTGTTGTTTGCTGCTTCTAACAGTGACAAACGCCGTCGCGGCGGAAAATTGGGCTCACTGGCGTGGTCCTACGGGAAACGGTACGTCGCCGAGTGCCAAGCCTCCTACTGAATGGAGCGCGACGAAGAACGTAAAGTGGAAAGTCGAGATTCCAGGTAAGGGTTCTGGTTCGCCGGTCATTTGGGGAGACAAAGTCTTTGTAGTCAGCGCGGTCAGTTCTCAAGCTGGCGGAAGACAAATTCCAGTTTCATACAACCCTCAGCAACGGGGCCAACGTGGACGCGGCCGCGGTGGACGTGGAAGCTCTCAACCTCTGCAAATGCTGGACTTCAAGATCTTTTGCTTCGATCGAGCAACGGGCGATCTGCAGTGGGAAAAGACGGCGGTGAGTGCCAAGCCACACGAAGGCACGCATAGCACAAACGGATTTTCTTCGGCATCGCCGACGACGGATGGCAAGCACGTTTATGTTCACTTTGGTTCGCGAGGACTGCATTGCTATGATGTGAACGGCAACTTCAAGTGGAAGCGGGATGACTTCGGGCAAATGCGTACTCGGGCCACGTTTGGTGAAGGCTCTTCTCCAACTTTGGTCGGCGATCTAGTTATTGTTCCTTGGGATCACGAAGGGCAATCCGCCATCTACGCGTTGAACAAGCTTTCGGGCAAGACCGTTTGGCGCACACTGCGTGACGAACCGACCTGCTGGGCAACGCCATTGGTTGTGGATAACGGCGGCAAGCAGCAGATCGTGATGAATGGCCAGAACTATGCCCGAGCCTACGACTTGGCAACAGGAGAAGAACTTTGGCGTTGCGGCGGACAGACAGATCGACCAGTTGCATCAGCGGTCACCGAAAACGGAATCGTTTACGTTGGCAGTGGTTATCGGGGCTCGTTCTTGGGCGCGTTCAAGCTAACGGGCTCGGGCGATATCGCGAACTCGGCTTCAGTAGCTTGGACCACCAACGACGACTGCCCAGACATTGCGTCGCCACTGCTCAGCGACGGACGCCTTTACTATCACAAGGGCAAAGCTGGAATTATCACTTGTCTAGATGCGGCTACTGGCAAACCCTTCTACTCGGCGACGCGAATCGGCGAACTTGGTGATATGGTTTACGCTTCGCCAATTGCTGCAGGCGGACACGTTTATCTGACTGGGCGGAATGGCACAACAGTCGTGATCAAGGACGGCAGGAGCTTTTCAAAAGTCTCGGTCAATTCCGTTGGCGAAGGTGTCGATGCAACTCCAGCACCGGTCGACAACGAGCTATTTATTCGAGGCGAAAAGCACCTGTTCTGCATCGCAGAGTAGTCGAGGACCACTGTTCGCGACGATCGATTTGCCGAGATCGACACGGCAATTTGTGATAAGACAAGAGACCAGGGAATGCTTTGCGCCTTGGTCTTTTTCTTTTTGAGCCTTGTTTGCGGGCAGGATTCATTTTGGACGCGAAAGAGACAATGGATACTCCATCCAAACGAATTCGCTTCGGAATCCGATCGATCTTCGTGATCTTCACCGTCCTGGCTGTAGCCTTGCAAACGATAGTATGCTTCGTTCGCGGGTCGTCGGAGGCTTTTGCATCGCACTTGCTGCTGCTTTATTTTGCCGCTGGATTTTGCATCCTAACTCCCGCCATCTACGTCTACCTTCTGGGCCAGCGTGCGGCCCTGCTGTGCACGATATCGACGCTCCTTGTTTGGACTTTGATCCTTGTTTGGATCGCCGAAATGGAGCTAGAGTTTCGAACCTTTATGGGCGGCCACCTGTTCGTTTCGATTTTATGCAGCCTGTGGGGACATTTTTATTTGCTCTCCCCTCGTGAGCCGAACTGCACGCCATTAGCTGGCAACGAAGAGGAAGCGACTTGGCGAGAGGAAACGCTCGCCGTACTACGAAGAACGAAGCGTGCGGTCGTGCAAAAACGCTCTCATTCGCCATCCCGCAAGTTGGACTAGGCTTCAAACCTCTCTCGCCAGATCTCGGGAACGATTTCAGGAATCATATCTTCTTCGGCGCGGTGATTGGCCCAGGCGCGTATTTCGTGTTTCTTTGCGGGAGCGGTGCATAGTTTTTCTGGGTGAGGCTTGACGCCCACCCGAAACAAGTCTAAGCGGTCGGAGTCCCAGCATGTTTGGACCGTGATATCACCAGCAATTTGCCCCGCGGTGTGATCGCGACAAGCAAGGTAGAGGAGTTCGAATTTTGCGTCGCTGAGTTCGAAAAGTGTTTTTCGCAAACTCGGCTCCGCGAAGTCCATGTTCTGGATCGTGACCATCATTGAAGCGACGAGAATCGTGGAAAAAGGCAAATAGTTGGACCACAGTCACGTTGGCGCCAGTCTTCTCAGCCAAGCGAATGCCGTTCTCATAGACGCGTCCCCAATTTGCCAAGCCGTGAATGCCGTTTCCTTTGGTTACCTGATTGTCCAAAACTTTTTCAATAATCGGCCGTAGATGAAGCATCGTACTCTCGGACGAACAACGAAACGAGTAACGAGAAACCACGGCTAGAGTAGGCGAGCTTTGCCGGTACGATGTATGCTGAGGTTGCGGATTGAGTATACGCAAGCGTGATTGGAAAGAACACTTTGAACGACTCTGATGACGGCCGGAATTCGCTGAAACCAGCTTGGTATGCAAGGCGCGAAGTAGCCTTGTGCGCGGCCCTAGGTGTGTTGCTGGCCAGTGTTGTGTTCATTCCAATGGCTGGCGCTGGATTGCTGCAAACCACTGTGATTGGAGCTGTACTGACGATCGCGTGTTTTGCATTAATGCGATTTATCCAATTGCGTGGCAAGTTGACGTTGGGGGTGGTCGCAATACTTCTGCCTGCGTTGGTAGCATTGGGATGCGTGGCCTTCTCGCGCATGACTCCCTTTCTCAATCGCCAAATCGTTGCGGATCAAATGCGTGACCGAGGCATACGATTCTTGGCTAGACAGCCCTCTGAATTTGAAGAATGGCTTCGCGATGACCAAGGATATTTGTTGCCTACTTGGATTGCAAATCTGATCGGTGCGGATTGCATGACCAACCTGCGTAGCATTACTGCAGACGCAAAGGAGTTGGATCGAATCTCACTGGACCGAGTCGATACGGCCAAGTTATGGAGAGTCGAGGTAAAGGTCAATGAGGCGAATACGCTGTCAGAGCGAGTGGTGGATTGGCTCGGCGGCATCCAATTTGAGGACGACTACAGTTACCCGATTCAATTTACTTTTCACGACTTTGGACCGGAGGATGCGGCGAGTCTCCGAAAGTTGAGGGGCCGCTGGTGGGCCGTAATCCAGGTGAACAGCGAAGATATTTCCTTCCGCAACATCGGCTCGCCAGCGCATCTGCGTATTGGTGCAAGCGCGATTACAAATACCCAGGCCGAAGAGTTGGCGGAGCTGGTTGCGGGGCACGAAGTTCAGTTCTTGTCGCTCGCGGTGGCACGGCTAACTCCTAAGCAAATCTCATTCTTCGGTTCCTCAGGCGTTGCCAATGGATTGATGTTCGAGGGTACTCAGATCGAAGTCGAACATGCTCGGGCGTTGGACGCTCTTCAAATGGACTCGATGACTTTAGTCGATGTTCCTCTGGGTGATTTGTCGGCACTATCTGAGCTACCTGGGGACGGGCATGCAACCGAGCTACAGATTCGAAACGCGTACGGGGAATTGAAAGACTGCTGTCACTTGGTAAGGTTCCTTGAGGCGAAACATTTTTCCGTTTCGTTGGTAAGCAATCGCCCCGTTACCGAGAAAGAATGCGAGGAGTTGTTTCGCAATTGTCCAGAGCTTGAAAGCATTGACACTTTCGCAACAGAGTGGAAGCAGTTTGAGCGCCCCGATGACTTGTAGC
>JBCCEO010000787.1:0-3931 GCA_039030255.1 Planctomycetota bacterium
CGGCGCCAAGTAAGCTCAAGCAGCTGGATCGCAATCGAGACGGAAAGATCAGCGGCCAAGAGTTTCGCCCCGGAAGCCAGCGGATTCGAACGCGTGCCTTAGTCGTAGGCACCCAATCGCGGCAATCTTTCGCTACCTTCCGGGGCGAAACTCTTGGCCGCTGATCTTTCCGTCTCGATTGCGATCCAGCTGCTTGAGCTTACTTGGCGCCGCCTTTATTTCAGCTTCCGATAACTCACCGTCGCCGTTCGCATCTAGCACCTGATAGATCGGCATGCGAAGCAGCATTTGCTGCATTTGCGCCCCCGGATTTCCGCGAGTGCGCGGGCCCGGATTGCCTCGGCCACCGCTTGGCCCAAATCCATTTCCACCCTGCCCCCCCGGTCTTCCACGTGATCTACCGCCAGCGGCGCGTCTAGAACCGCCATCGCGATCTCGCTCTAGCGTCACCAAGTATTCTTGTTCGACTCGATTGCAAAACGTCTCTGCATCATCACAAGCAAAGTAGCTGACCTTTACCCGAAGAGGTTGATTGCTGTTGCCGTTGTAAGGGATCAAAAACTCACGTGGGTCGGCATCCGCTTTCGCGTCCACTTCGGGGCCACTGCCCTTGCTAGTCTCAAGGCGAATACCGCTTGGCGCTTCAATTTCAAACTGTAACGCCGGAGCTTCGTTGTTCCAATGTACTTTGTAAAGTGGATCTAGGAAGAAGCCTAGATAGAGCTGCCCGCGCGCCATTTCGGCTCGCAGCTTGACGTAATGCGACGCGCTGGAAGGTTGAGGCTCGACGATCAACGGTTGCATTTGGCCTGGAGTCTGGACTCGAGGGACAATGCCAGTTGGAGCTTTCTCAGGCGGTGGTGGCCCGCGCATGTCCAAGTCAGAAACTTGGGTTCGCGTTGAGGAGCGTCCCAGGAGCTTGGCCAGATCTTCGCGAAGTAATTCGGGATTACTCCATTGTCTAGCAATGATAACCTCGCCATCTGGCCCGACGACGAATTCCGAATTTGGTCGATCACCAAGCGCATGCTTGAGATCGTTTTCCATCGAATCGCAAATCCAAGGAATCTCAGTCTTGAGAGTTCGCTTGGCCTCGGCCACATGCATAAGTCGCTCTTTCAAACTGAAGGGAGCGACGTAGCCATTGTTTTCAGGATGTGCTAGTGCTTTGTAAATGTAGTAGAACTTGACGTCCTCGGATGCATAATCCTTGTAAACCGTCTCCAAACTGGGGACGTTTCGCAGGAACGGAGGTCATGTCAGACAACCGAACACCAATACGGTGTAACTACCTTTCAGCGAAGCGGTCGAAAACACTTGGCCATCCTCGTCAAAGGCTTTTACTTGCGGGAGTGACTTTCCTTGCAGGGGCAATGAAGAATTGCCACGTCCGCCAGGCTGCGCAAATAAAGGAGTTGTAGCGGCCAAGATTAAGGCCAGCGCCGCAACTCGTCTGCTCGCCGCTGATCGCATTGATAAATTTCGCACAAGAACCTCCACTCAAGTGATTCCAAATAATCCAGCAACGATCTTACATTCCGCCTTTATATCAAACCCAGCTTTGCCCGGCATGTTTCGGCTTCCAGTGCAATTCACCTTAGGCTTTCCGTGGCTTGGAATCCGCATTCAGGAATGGTCGGTCTGCCGCCGTGTTCGCAACGCCCATTGACGAGTTGCTGGTTTGCATTCGACCCTGCTACAAAATGCGAATGACTGATTTTTCCGATTGCAACATTCAGACAGGATCACCGGGAATTGCCTGGCCTAGCGACTTCGATCCCCAGAATAGCTGGCTTGTTCTAGTATTTTCTTCTGCGGTGCTCTCAAAAGGGGTATATTTTACAAGCCGCTATGCAGCCGTTCTAACGCAAGGGCTCGGTCCGCCCCGAAGCGAACAGCATAGACTCAAGGAGGAAACCAACGCTCAGGATGACGCTTGACAGCAACCCGATGCTGCCGGATTTCGATCATGCCACGCGCACTAGTATTTCAGTTTGGTGATAGCAATCTTCCGATCCAAATGCAGAAGATTGACAGAACACGTCTTTACGGTAGCAAAGAGGTTGAAGCGCTCGATGCTGAAGATCACCTTTGCGAACTGGCGACGCTCGCAGATGACGGCCGAACGCTTGTCGGCAAGGGCTGTACGGCTCTCGGATGGCTCGACGCGGATGGCAAGTGGCGAAATAAGTCAGAGCTAAAGCCCCACAACGTCGATGGCGATCTAGTGGAGCCCGTCCCTTCTTCCTTTGATGCTCCGATCAAACTCTTTGATACGGTTCCGGCTGAAGAGTATCTGGCCCACAACATCCGGCTGATGTATCGCATGTGTCTTGAGGACGTGGAAGGAGAAGGAAAGCAAGCGTTCCAGGATTTGGTGAAGCAACTCCAGGCAGGAACAATTTTTTCCTTCCCCTACAGCTACCGCGGCGGTTTAGAGGCAGACGCAGCATTTCTACTTATGAATGAAGAAGAGCACGTCATGATGGTCGTGGGGAACCGAACCCAATCTTCATTCGTCGGAATACAGTCTTCTGCAACAGAGGTTACACAAGAAGACGCAGGTGGAAGCCAAGAAGGCGACCTGATGGACTTTGACATGATTTAGGAACAGAACCAGAACGCAGGCAGGCGGCTCTTTCGAAACAACATTTCGAAGCAAGAAAGGGCCATGCTTAGTGGAGTAGAATCGCATGGGTGAAATCAATCTGGCAAATAGCTCAGGACGCGACGCAGTCGTTGCGACCTCCAGTGTCACAGATGAAAAAGTTGTTCGATGGCTGGATGACGAAGGCCGGCAAGCCGGAAGTTCGCGATTGGTCAAGGCGACCCTTCAGCACGATCTGCCTCAGCTACTCGATGAACACGGCGACGCCAGCAAATTGTCGCAGATCCTCGTTGACGGCGATCCAGAAATCGATTTGGAAAATACAGGACGTTTCCTTCGTGAAACTTCACGTGTTTACATCGGCGAAGATCGAAACATTGTACGCAATGTGCGTTTCTGCGAAGTCGTAAAAAATGCCGATGGCACCGAAAGGGAACGTCGACCGCGTCACTTGGCCGATACCAACATCTCAAGCGATACGCCACTGCGTTGGTCAGGAGTCTTTATTCCTAAGGATAAAGCAGTTCGCAAATTCGTCTTCTCAGGCAAAGTGCAGATCCAACACGTCAACGGCCTAACATATGACTTCCTCTTTGCTATGGCAAAAGACCTGGAAGAACGAAACAGTTTGATGCTTCTGGGGGCCGGGCCGAAATCGAATCAGCCCTTGGTCTTGCGCCGCGGCGGAACGCCTTATCGCGGTTTTCTTGAAGGCCGGACTGAAGGAGAAAAATACCTTCTGCTCCTGCACTTCTCCAATTTGGAACTCAAAGTACCAACGGAAATGCAGGAGGAGGCGTCTTAGTCATGGAAAGCAAAGTAATAGACTCCGCGCGATTTGAAGTAAAACTCGGTAGCTATGCCGTTGGACCCGCGAACGCACTTACCGACAGTGCGGCTTTGGTGGCCGCTCAGGATTATCGACGGGCCGCCGGTGCGCGCATGATTCCTCTAGGCAAAGATGATATCTCCGCCAAAGTACCCAGCGCCGAGTATCATGTCAGTCGCAAGGTGGATGGCGAGTTCACGGTTCTAAATTTCCGCGATGGCGAAGTGTTCAGTATCAATCCCGGCGGAACCGTTCGCGTCGGACTCGCGTGGCAAGAGGAAGCAGCAAAACTGCTATCTGATGCAGGAATTAAATCCGCGCTCATCGCAGGGGAACTGTTTATCCATCAAGGTTGTCATGAGAGAGGCGCTGGAGGAGCTGGGCATTGACGTTCCCGACTATTTGGCGTAGTTGTTGGAAAAAACTAGCCCACTGCCACAACCAAATGCAAGACACACACAATCAATGCATAAGCTGAAACACCCGAATGACAC
>JBCCEO010000788.1:0-3924 GCA_039030255.1 Planctomycetota bacterium
CGCCCGCCAGGACTCAAAACTCGCGCAGCCTCTGCCAAATGCGTTTCTGGTCGGTTCCAAAAATAAATGGTGTGAACGCAAAATACTTTGTTGAAAATGGCATTCGCGAACGGCAAATTGTCTGAACTGCCTCGAACAAAGTCGACGTTCTGGAGCTTGCCGTTGCGCTGAAGTGCCTCGTCAACCATTTCTTGTGACCAGTCAATGCCGGTGTAACGCACATTCTCGGTATCGGCCAACAAGCTCGGTACGAGTCCGCCGTTGCCTGGGCCAATTTCCAAAATGGAGTCACCAGCGCATACGTCTAGTTCTGCAAATACAGAAAGATTGGTTTCCCGATTCGTCAGATTCATTTTTTCGGCAGCCTCAATACCGGACTGGCCGGTCGGGCAACGAAGTTGAGCTGCAGTCGTTTTGGGATCCATCTGCTTCAATTGCTAAAAGAATACGCCTAAAAAACCTGGAACAGCAGAGTTCAATCCTGCAATTTGCTTTGATCTGACTGATGGGGAAACTGTCCAAAACGCAATCCATTTGACTCTATTTGGTAACGCCCACCAATTTGCTCTGATTGAAACGCCATGCCCCGTCCTCTTGCGGGAATTTTGCTCGTAACGTTTTGGCGAAAGATTCAGAAAGAAAACGCGATGATTCGTTTTGCCAGTCCAAAACGCGAGCAGTCAAGTTCACGAACATTGAAAAGATGCGCCGGCAGTTCGAACAAAACTTTTATTGCGTTGCTTCCATGTAGGTGCGAAAGCCATCTAACTCCGACTCCTTTACCTCCTCCTTCTTCAGGAACTGGCGTTCCTCATTGAAAAATGATGACTTGGCAACGGGAAAATGCCCCAAACCGACTGGGCCGTCCCCAAAAACATCTCCAAGGGTGAGTTGTTCCGAATCAATCGTTTCTGAAACCCTATCAAACTTTTCAGCATAGAGTCTTAGATGAGCCGTTTCTGAATCTAATGCAAGAACCTTGATAATTCGAAACTTGCCATCATCCCACTTGGTTGCATACAGCCCGCCAACCACAATTCTCGAAGGTGTGATATCAGTTTTGCCGGATTGCAGATCAATACATCCGAAAACAAACAGTACCATCATCATGCAGAATGCTCTGTTCATCAAGCTTCGGATTCTCTGGGCCTGTGGTTGCGGCGTAATTGAACTGCGTTTGTCAGCAGAATGTTGCAATACTCTGGCAAGGGAAGGTTTGTATGTCAGTGGCTATTGGCGTCAAAACCGGTGCCATCTGAAAAAGAGCAACTCAGACGAAGTTGCCCCAACTGCTCTGCTATTATTTTGCATCTTGTACTTCTACGCCTCGATTGTCTCCGCGTCGTTGTGCGTCCCAAGCCTTGAAGTTTGATTCTTGGACGGCTTTGTTTTGGAATTCAATGTTCTGTAGATAATCCGATTGCTTGAGTTGCTTTTTGCCCTTGCTAGGCGCGGGCTCCATCTCTTGCTGAGCTGCAGCGTTTGATTCCTCGGGAGGAGTACCGTGTACTTTCTGGCCACGATAGAACGCATACTTTCCCCCTTGTGCTCGTGCTAGGACCGTGGCCGTTCCGTTGACCCCATCGGCCTGAAATACTCCTCGTAAGTCCGTATGACCAGACAGGAATAACGGGTTGTTGGTACCGACAACCTTGACGAGAACTTCCGGAATGTATCGACCAGCCTCCGTGAGGTCTCGCACGTTAACACGTACACTGCCCTCGTTGGGCGTTTCTTGGATCTCAAGCTTCAATGGAGTGATCAGAATCAATCCACTTGTATAAAGGTTGTCCCCACGGCAAATGACCAAGTAAGCTCCTTCATCCGATATCGGCAGCTGTGCGTTTTCCGTTTTGTCGGCAAAATCGTTACCGTCTCCTAGCTCAATGGTAATGGAACTTTCTGGATCAATCCCGGCGAGGTCCACGGCAGTAATATTGCTGAGGTTCTTCTCACGCAGGTAGAGCTTCATTAAATCGACTTTGTAAATCTCCATCGCAGCTTGCTTGATGTTTCGATAGTCGATCGTTAGTTCTACATTTTCTCCGGGCTTGAGCGTTGTGACTTCCCCAATGCTAATCTTCTTTTCTTTGAAGTAGTCAATTGCATCACCAGCGTCCGGATAGAGCTCCCTCACCTTTTCATACCAAGTCATGGCATCAGCTGGTTTGCCTGTTGCATGGTAGATCTGAGCCGTAATGTAGCGAGCGTAGTCTGCGTCTTTGCTGATTCCATTGGCGACGCTGGTAGCACTTGAAAGCGCATCTTCATAGTGCCGCTGCCAGAAATGGCCGAGTGCTGCCATGTATTCGAAGCTCGTCTTTAGTTCGCTATCCGCATGCCGCTGGGCACCCGCAACGGATCGATCGACGACATTCTCGTAGTCCTTCAGCGCAAAGAATACGTTTGCTTCGGAAAACGCGGCATCATCTGCCAAAGGATCAGTCGAATACAAGGTCAGGAATCGGTGAATAAGCTCACGACTTTGTTCGAGCATCGCCACTTTTTCTGGCTCCATTTGTTCAGCAGTGCCATCGTGGATGTCGCTGTCTTGTTCCTGCGGAGGAGCTTCCCGGAGGCGTAAACGCTGCTCGCGAGCGGCGATCGACTTGGCCTCTGGTGCTTTTTGGAACAGCGATTGGCTTAGAGCGAAGAAAGCCGTGGAAACATCCGCGCTATCTGGGTATTCGAACCAAAGGTCTTCCTGGTACTGAACAGATCCCAAGTACTGACCTTGATCTTCCAGCACTGCGGAGAGTTTCGCGTCATTTAGGAAGCTACTTTGAATCGCAGCTTGGAAAACCAGCCAGGCCCGTTCGAACTCACCAATTTCTCGATAGGCACGACCAACGGTTAAGGTTTTGTCAAAAGGAATGACGAGTTGCGGATGACGTTCACGAAGAATTTCGAACATCTCGACGATTCTTGCAGCGTCTAAGTTTTCTTTACTGGTATGAATCCAGAGGAGCATCCGAGCGATATCGCGTTCGTAGCGTTTCCGGTCGTTAGAGTCTGCAAAAAGGGCGTCCAGATGGGTCTGAGCTTCTTGCATCTTACCGTCGTTGAAGAGCTTTGTAGCTAGTTCAAAGTGCTCCGCGCCGTTCATCCGGTAATCGTCACCGCTTTTCTCACCAGCAGTCAGGATCTTGATCTCGCGCGACTTTCCGACTCGCATCCGACTTCGATCGACTGCGTCGTATACAACTCCGGGAAGCACACGATAGTCGCCCGGAATTTGTGCAACCAGTTGATAGGTGATTTGTCCCAAAGTGCCCGGCGCAAAATAGAAGCGAATCTTAGAACCGTCCTGTTCGAAACGCTTGTAATTACCTGAAGTGCTCTTCTCGACTAGTAGGGTGCCGGCAGGAATATACTCTTCGTAAACCATGTATTCCTTCTGCCGATTTCCACTCGTGCTGTTATGGAAGGAAACAGAAACTCGAATCCTCTGTCCGAGTTCTAGCTCAGACACGGGTGATGTGCTGTATGCTGAAAGCGGAACGTCACGATAACTGAGTTTGTCGTGGAAATAGACCTTCGCACCAAAGCGTGGGTAATCCAAGGTCGCCGGATCTTTGAGTTCCGCAGAAAAACCGGACAGAGTTGCCGCGAAGCGAACTTCGCCATCTCCACTCACCTTGACGCGAACTCGATTCTCGCCAGCATCAATCTTTTCTGCCGAAACGGAAAATACCTTCGTATTTCCAAGTTCAGACGACTTAACCGTGCTATACAACTGATCGTTTACATAAACTTCGATCTCATAGTCCTCGTTGCCCAACTTGCCTTGGTTGTAGTACTCAGCAAGTGCAACAACTACGGTTCCCAAGGAGCGATGCGACGCGAGGTGATTTGCTTTGGCGAGTAATTGGTTTGCAATTCTTGCCGTCGTTGCCGAATCACGACGCAGTTTTGCATAAGACC
>JBCCEO010000789.1:0-3924 GCA_039030255.1 Planctomycetota bacterium
CAAGTATACGATGTCCAATTTCACCGTGCGTTCTACATCATCGGCAACCGCTCGGTACTTTTCCTTTTCAGTCAGGAAGATGGTGTCAGTATGTTCGATCCGTTCCAGAATTTTATTCGTTGGAATAGCGATCACATCAAGCTTGTAGATCTTGAGGAACTCCCCCGCTTCGGTCATTGCCGTACCGGTCATCCCTGCGATCTTTTCGTACAGCTTGAAGAAGTTCTGTAAAGTGATCGTGGCAAGCGTTTGAGTCTCTTCCTTGATCTTCACGCCTTCTTTGGCCTCCACCGCTTGGTGCAAACCATCGCTCCATTGCCGACCTTCCATCAAGCGACCGGTAAAGTCGTCCACAATAATGATCGAGTTGTCTTTGACGACGTAATTGACATCACGCTTATACAGATGATGCGCCTTCAGCGCGTTGTCGATCATGTGCGGCCATTCCATGTTGCCCGCAGTATAAAAACTCTCCACGCCGGCCAACTTTTCAGCCGCGCGAACTCCGTCATCAGTCAAGTTAACGGTGTGGTCTTTCTCGTTGACCTGAAAGTGGTCATCCTTTTTCAAGCCCCGCGCAACGCGGTCCGCATCCGCGTACTTGCCGATGTCCTGGTGAGCAGGACCACTGATGATCAATGGAGTTCTCGCCTCATCGATGAGAATGTTGTCCACTTCGTCGATGATCGCGAATGCCAAGGGGCCTTGGACTTGTTGCAAGTGCTTGGGGAAGCGTTCATCATCTCGAGCAGCCAAGCGCATGTTGTCGCGCAAGTAGTCGAAGCCTAGCTCGTTGTTCGTCGCGTACGTAATATCCTTCGCATAGGCGTCCTGACGCTCATCATTACTCATCCCGCCTTGAATGGCCGCGACCGAAAGTCCCAGTCCCATATAGAGCGGCGCCATCCATTCCATGTCGCGTCGCGCAAGGTAGTCATTAACCGTCACTACATGGCAACCGCGACCTGCCAATGCGTTAAGGTATGTCGGCAAGGTGGCGACAAGGGTTTTTCCTTCGCCGGTCACCATCTCGGCGATCATCCCGTTGTGCAAAACGATGCCACCGATCAGCTGCACATCGTAGTGGCGCATTTTCAAGAAGCGAAGTCCGCCTTCGCGGCACACGGCAAAAGCTTCCACCAGAATATCGTCCAGGGTTTCACCTTCGCGCAGCCGCGCACGAAATTCTTCCGATTTTGCTCGAAGCTCCTCGTCGCTAAGCGCTTGCATGCCCTCTTCGAGAGCGTTTATCTTCTGGACAATCGCTTCAAATCTTTTGATCTGTCTGGCGTTGGAGGATCCGAAAACCCCCGTCACGATGCGCTCAACGCCTTGTAGCAAGCCTGTGAAGAAATTTCCTATTGCTTCCCAGATGCTTTCCAATGCTTCCATAATTCTGGTGTCTTGTTCGTAGTCGGAACTTGGCCGTTTAAGAGAATCGCTGTCCGAGTGCTCCCTCCGAACCCGCGTCTTTTACTTTCGCACAAATCTGTTGTGCCCAATTTGCTGCCGCCAATCCGTCAATTTGACAAGCTTGCGCAGCAGAAGGGATCTAAGTGCAATTGACAGGCCATTCTAAATCGGATCGCCGCTGGCCCCTAGGGGCAGCCGATTGCATTGTGGAACGCAATTCCACAACTCGAATCGAAATCGACGGCGATCGCTCTGGAGTTAGCTGACTTAAATCGCTCTGCGCAAAGGACTTACAGACGATTAGACTAAAGTTTAGCCAAAAGGGGGTCAACTGCGATGCGTCGAGAAACGCTGCAAAGAAAGTTTTCGGATCTTGCAGTTCGCTTTTGCGGCGGACCGCGCAATTCCAGACTACGACTAAACTGCTGATAACGTGCCATGCCCCAATCGGCATGGCACGGGATTTGGGTGAGCTAGCGGTTACCAGCAGGTTGGAGCAAGGCTAGCCCACCAAACTAAACCCGTGCTCCACCAAATCACAGCTTTCCTCAGAATCCGACACGTCGCAAAGAAGCTCCAGCATCAGGTTCTGCAACTCTGCGCGTCGTCGAGCACCCTCAATAGCTCGAGCTTGAGCCTCTTCAGGGCTCCATTCGGCTTTAATGTCCGCGACTCGACTTCGAATGGTCTCGATATCCAAAACCATTGGAATGGTTGCCGGAGTAGGCCTTGTTGGCATTTCTTGAATAGTCATCGTGAAGTCCTCCAGATGATAGTACGAACTGAACTCTCTCTTAGTTGGGACAAAGCCAACTATGACTGTCACACTTGTTCCAATTGTGACGGTTTTAAGTTGTGCAATGTTCGTGCCAATTGCCCAAAAAACCCATCCCGAATCCTCTCCAATACGACCTAAGCCTATACAAAACAGTAACTTAGGGCCTCACAAACCACGTTTTCGTTTCCAACAGACATACGGTCCCATTTGCGAAACGCGCCATCGCATTGGAATAAATTACACAAACCAGACTCCACTGTCTCACAATGAGACAGTTTACTGCGAAGTGCTGTGCCCCCAAGCTACCTCCCAACTCAAGACTGTCACTGTTCTATTACAGCGCCTGTCCTTTCATGGTTTTCGGAAGCTGCTGCGATCCCCCCGGCCAATCGGCAATTTGCATTAGGTCAGGCCGGCGGATGTCACCAGGCGAACAGCATGTCTACTTATCGGACATTGGGATTCATAGATTCCAGCATGCCCAGAGTAGGACGTCGTCTGAGCAGTTACGATTCCAAGTAATCGACGACATCCTTTCCGAGTCCGCGTCCTGATCGAACCAAAATGCCGTGGCATTCAGATCGATAGTTTTCACCGCCGTTAGTCCTGAACTTCAGCAACCTTAAGGACTCTCATCGAAGCCAAGGCGTTTGCGAAGATCTCAGATGTGGAGGCTTATTTTCGCCTTTTGTCGGACACAACGAAAGAACTGGGGAAAGAACTGGGGGCACTGCACCACAAGGGAGCGCGAAAGAACTGGGGGCACTGCACCACAACGGAGAAATCAACGAAAGAACTGGAGGCGCTGCACCACACGAAGAAATCAAGAACTTCCGTTCTGGGGAGAAGAGTCAAAGCACACTGGTCATTGGAGAAGGTGGCCCTAAGTTGTGTGAGAATGCCTGCTGGAGCTCATTTTGCGAAAGAACTGGGGGCACTGCACCACAACGGAGAAATCAAGAACATCCGTTCTGGGGAGAAGAGTCAAAGCACTGGTCATTGGAGAAGGTGGCCCTAAGTTGTGTGAGAATGCCTGCTGGAGCTCATTTTGAGATGGACTTCGCAGTGTCGGCGCAGAAGTACACACTGATAGCGCCGAGTTTTGGGCTCAAATTGCCGGAGGCGGGCTAGCAAAGAAATGCTTTTTGCACCAATTGGCTGACACGGAAACGACGCTTTTGAACACGACTTCGCTCCGCGGCAATTCGGTGAGGCTCGCCGGCGACGTTGTAGAAAAGCAGGCCGAAGTTTTCGATCAAGCAAAACCATGTTTCCTGGTGCAAGCCAGTGCGTTTTAGCAACCTTGGCAATTCCTTCTGTGTCGAGCCCTTCTTGGCTTCAACCGAGTGCCGAGCAGTCTCATCGAGCAGGCACAAATACTCCTCGCGAGACATGTTCAAGTAGCCCTTGTCGCTCGCACGTCGAGCGTCCTTAGACACATGCGCTCCGATGGCATCACGAAGCTCGTCGTTCGAGACCGGAGACAGATGGGCATCTTGGCTTGGGAGCGTCTTCCGGGATTCGGTCGGTTTCCCTGCATCAACCATCATTGCTTGCAGACGACGATGAGCCGACGTGTATTCCGATTCCTCCAGCGTCTTCGCCATGCCGGCTCGAATCGGATTCAGATCCACATAAGCCGAACACGCCAACAACGCCGCTTCATCCAGTAGTTTCACGGCCTTGAAACGCGACTCCCAAAATCTCCCGGTTTCCTTAGTTTCCCTGTTCGC